>DATCGT010000025.1:0-11059 GCA_036508775.1 Tepidiformaceae bacterium
CCTGGCGGCAGTGACCGGCACGGGCGTCGGTGGCTGCATCACTCGGGCTGACGTTGAACATGCCGCCGTGAGGCGCGCCCCGACACCACCCCCGCGAGAGCCCGCCACGCCCCGGCTCCTCGTCTCGCCGCGCGCACAACGGCTCGCCCGGGAACGCGGGATCGATATCTCCACAATCCCGGGCAGCGGGCCCGGCGGCGCCATCACCGGCGCCGATGTTGAAAAGGCAAGCGCCCCCGGTGTCAAAGCCACCTCTCCCCAACCCGTGGACGCTGCGCCTAGGTCTCAGGCGCAGGTCGCGAAACGCGGCCCAATCGTCCAGCTGATGGAACGGTCGAACCGGGAAGTGCCGCATTACTACCTGGGCACCGACATCGACATGAGCGGGGCACTCGCCTGGCTCGCTGCCGAAAACGCGAAGCGCCCGGTCACGGAGCGAATCCTGTATGCGGCCCTCCTCCTGAAGGCCACCGCCATGGCAGTCCACGATGTGCCCGAGGTCAATGGCTACTGGATCGATGGCGCATTTCAGCCGTCAGGAGCGGTGAACCTGGGCGCGGCCATCTCGATTCGTTCCGGGGGCCTCGTTGCCCCTGCAATCGCCGACGCCGGGAACAAGCCGCTGGATCAGCTGATGCATGAGTTGACGGACCTCGTTCAGCGGGCCCGCGCCGGGCGGCTTCGGGCCTCAGAGATGACGACGGGCACCATTACCGTGACCAACCTTGGCGAACAGGGCGTGAGCTACGTCTTCGGCGTGATCTACCCGCCCCAGGTTGCGCTCGTCGGATTCGGCCGCATCACGGAGCGACCATGGGCCGCCAACGGGATGATTGGTGCTCGCCCGATAATCACCGCCACCCTCGCGGGGGACCACCGTGCCAGCGACGGCCACCGCGGCGGGCGCTTCCTTGCCGCAATCAGCCGACTGCTGCAGAAGCCAGAACACCTGTGAACCGCACCGAAGCCGAGACCGTGATCCTCCACATCCTCACCCGGATTGCACCGGAGGCGAACCTCGCCGATCTCGAGCCCGATGTCGAATTTCGGGAGCAGCTGGACATCGACTCGATGGACTACCTGAACTTCATCCTGGGTATCCACCAGCAGACTGGCATCGATGTCCCGGAGGTCGACTACGCGAAGCTCGCCACGCTTGAGGACAGCATCGCCTACGTCGTGGCCCACGCGGCGCCGCCTCGCTAGCGGTATTCGGCCCACCGCCGATTCAGTCCTTGCGTCGATTGCCACCGGCCGCGCCGAGGAACGGCGAACCCGTGCCGATCAGGAAGCCGAACTGGTACCAGCCAGCGTCACGCAACACGTTGTAGACAAGAAACCGCTGCCACCCGCCGAACAGGTGGACGATGAGCAGGGGCCAGGCGGTGATTCCGTTCCAGAGTCCCCAGAGGAAGTCTTCCATGGTCGCGCTCCTTCGAAGAAGTTCCCGGGTGGTCCGCTATCGGGGCGCTGACGTTGGCCCCCACGGTACACCGGCTGGCTGGCGTTCGGGCTCCCCGGGTGAAGCCGCAGGCGGCGATTCGGGCTTTTTCGCGGCGGGAACCCAGGCCTCCGTGGGGTCGCTGTTCAACAGCCGCGTGAGTTCGTCGCCTTCGAGTGTCTCCGATTCCAGCAAGACCTTCGCAAGCTTGTCGAGCAGTTCCCGGTGCTGGATCAGGACAACCCGCGCGCGCGCCGTTGCTTCCTCGACAAGGGCCCGCACCTCATCGTCGATCTCTTCGGCGACCTTCTCGCTGTAGTTCCGCGTCTCGGAGATCTCGCGGCCGAGGAAGACCAGTTCCTCGGTCCTGCCAAAGGTCCGCGCACCGAGCCGCTTGCTCATGCCCCAGCGCGTCACCATTGACCGCGCTAGCCGGGTGAGCTCTTCAAGGTCGTTCGACGGCCCGGTCGAAGCCTCTCCGAAGACGATCTCCTCCGCCACATATCCGCCGAGCGCGCCGCAGAGTTGGTCGCGGAACATGCTGCCCGTCCGGTAGTGCGCCTCCTCATCCGGGAGGAAGCGCGTGTAGCCGCCGGCCATCCCGTGCGACACGATCGTGATCTTGCGGGGCGGGTCATGGTGCTCCATGAAGTGCGCCACCACGGCATGGCCCCCCTCGTGGTAGGCCGTCATCTTCCGCTCGTGCTCGCTCAGCAGGCGGCTCTTTCGCTCGGGCCCCGCGATCACGCGGTCAATCGCCTCCTCGAACTCGACCTGGCTGATCGTCTCGCGGTCGCGCCGAGCGGCCAAGATCGCGGCTTCGTTGACAAGGTTCGCCAGATCCGCACCGCTGAAGCCGGGGGTGGATTTCGCGACGACCTCCAGGGAGACGTCGCGATCGAGGGGTTTGCCCTTCGCGTGCACCTTGAGAATCGCTTCCCGTCCCCGCACATCCGGAATGTCGAGCACGACCTTCCGGTCGAAGCGCCCTGGCCGGAGCAGTGCCGGGTCGAGGATGTCGGGGCGGTTCGTGGCCGCGATGACGATGACGTTGACGCCCGACTCAAAGCCGTCCATCTCCACGAGGATCTGATTCAGCGTCTGCTCGCGCTCGTCGTTACCACCTCCGACCCCCGCGCCGCGCTGGCGGCCGACCGCGTCGATCTCATCCAGGAAGAGGATGCAGGGGGCGTTCTTTTTCGCCTGCTCGAAGAGGTCGCGGACGCGACTGGCGCCCACCCCGACGAACATCTCCACGAACTCGGAGCCGGACACGCTGAAGAACGGGACACCCGCTTCTCCCGCGACCGCCCGGGCCAGCAGTGTCTTGCCCGTTCCCGGGGGACCGAGAAGGAGCACCCCTTTCGGGATGCGTGCACCGAGTTTCGCGAACTTCTCCGGGAACTTGAGGAACTCGACCACTTCCGCGAGTTCCGCCTTCGCTTCATCAACACCGGCGACATCACCAAACGTCACCGCTATCGCTGCTCCCTTGAAGAGACGCGCCCGGCTCTTGCCGAACCCCATGGCCCGCGAGTTGGCCCCGCCCGATTGCCGGAGGAGGAACCAGAGGAACCCTCCCATCAGCGCGAACGGCACTATATCGAGAAGCAGGGTCCCCCAGCCGCCCAGCCCGCCGCTCTGCTTGAAGACCAGGTTGACCGCGGCCTGTCCGGACTGCGCCCCTGTTCGCGTCAGGGCAACCCCCTCATCGGTCAGGAACTTCGCAATGTCAGAACCCTGCCCGACCTGCGATGACTTCACGACCGGTGAGCCGTTCTGCACTTCGAGGTAGGTGACGGTCAGGTTCGTGCCGTTGACTTCGATCTTGTCGATCTTCCCGGCCTTTGCGTCGTTGACTACGTCGCCGAACGAGATGGTCGGGTGGCTGGTCGCCCCCGACAGGAGTCCCCAGACACCCCACAGCATCAGCAACAGGATGACCAGCATGATCACGCTGTTCCGCGTGACGTGCGACGGGTTCTCAGGTGCAGGTTCGCCGGGCATCACGACAATAATCGGTCGGTTACCGCAAACGCGCGACGATCGTTAGCTCCTGACCTCGGGTCTGTTGGGCGAAAGGTGCAGGCAAAAACTGGAGCCGGCGCCTCATTGGGACCTGCCGGCCCAAGTCCTTGCCCCCTTTGTCCCTGCAAACCGCCTCCGCGATGGCGGTATCGTTCCAGCGCCAGTGGCGTTTGGCCCAGTCCGGAGAGGCTGCGCTCCGCGCAAACACGCAGCGCAGCCACCGGGCGGACGCCTACTCGAACGGGACTGGAGAGGAGCGAGCCGGTGAAGAACGAGATGAACGAGCGCCACGCAAAGGACAACCTGACACCCGAACTGGTCACTGAGACTGAGATTGCTGAGCGTCCCCTCGACGATCCGGGGCTGCCGCAGGACGCTGGGCTAGAGGCGACCCCGCGGCGTCAACCAATCCGGCTCTTCGCCAACCGCCCGGGCGACATCTACTTCCTCCGCCGGTAGGCCCCCCACACGAGCCTCCCGAGAACGTATGTTCCTTTTTCGCATGGAAACGTGTATTATGTCTCCAAGGAAATCCCGTTCCCCAGGACACAGCATTGATTCACCACCACGGACGCCGCTCCGACTCCCCGGTCAGGTCCCGGCCCATGTCCCATTACGGGGAACGAGGAAACTGATGAACAGCACCATGACGCCACGCCGCGCGCTCGAAGCGGACTCCGACCTACCGCAGGATGCCGATGAGCAGGACGACACCGAGATCGAAAGCGTCGCGGACGGCGAGGCGATCGATGATCCGGTCCGGATGTACCTCAAGGAGATCGGGAAGGTCTTCCTCCTGACCGGTGCCGACGAGAAGCGCCTGGGCCGGCAGATGGAAGAAGGACGCTACCTCCGCGCCGTCGAGCAGACCTACCGGACGGACTACGGTCACGCCCCATCGCCAGCGCGAACCGCAGTTGCCGTCCTCGAACGGTGGGAAGCACTTCGCCCCCTTTTCGACGTCACCCTGACCTACATCGCCGACAGCGACCCGGACCCCGACGCTCCCGGGCTGGCTGGACAACCGCTTGCCGCGGTCGTCGCCGATAGCCGATTCCGTCGTCTCGTCGACGGCGAGCCCGACGCCGGTCTCGCGGCCGTCGCCGCGATTGCGCTGGGTTCTCCCGCCAACGAAGTTCAGCGCCAGGTCGTCGAACTTTCCACCATCACCAGTCTGTTCGCCCCATGGCTCCTCGACCGTATGAGCGAAGAGGCGGGCGGTGATGACGTGCTGCTGCCCCCGGCCGATGGCCTCGTCGAACTGCTTTCGGGCATCGATCACGTCCTCCGCGACCATTTTGAATCGCTCAAGCGGAGCGGTGCCCGGGCGGAGACGCACCTCGCGGAGGCGAACCTGCGGCTTGTCGTCTCCGTTGCCAAGAAGTACCTGGGACGCGGACTGTCGCTGCTCGATCTGATCCAGGAAGGCAACCTTGGTCTCATCCGGGCCGTGGACAAGTTCGACTACCGGCGCGGCTTCAAGTTCTCGACCTACGCGACGTGGTGGATTCGCCAGGCGATCACCCGCGCGATCGCCGACCAGTCCCGGACAATCCGTATCCCCGTTCACATGGTCGAGACCCTGAACCGGGTGACCCGCGTGAGCCGGCGCTTCGTCCAGGAATTCGGTTACGAACCGTCCAGTACCGAGATCGCTATCGCGATGAACAGTGGCCGGAAGCCCGATGAGCCCGAGTACACGGCCGAACGCATTCGCGAGATTCAGCCACTCCTCCGCGACCTTGCCTCCCTGGACACCCCGGTTGGCGACGACGGGGACAGCCTGCTGGGCGACTTCGTCGAGGATTCACACGCCGTCGAACCCGAGGACATGGCCATCCAGGGGATCCTGAAGGAGCGCGTCGAAGACGTGCTCGCAACCCTCACCAGCCGGGAGCGGAAGGTCGTCCAGTTGCGCTTCGGACTCGAGGACGGCCGCACCCGGACCCTCGAAGAGGTCGGTCGCGAGTTCGGCGTGACGCGGGAGCGCATCCGCCAGATCGAAGGACAGGCGTTCCGGAAGCTCCGGCTGCCAGGCCACAGCAGGAAGCTGCGGGACTTCCTGAATTAGTCGTAGCTCCTGCCACTTTCTCCATGCGCCGGCGGCAGGGGTGTGCCGATGCTCGGTTGAGATGGAACTACTGGAACAGTACCGTGGCATCGAAATCCTGCGCACGACCGCGGGACATGTGGTCGTGGTTGATCCCCAGGGCTCGCCGCAAGACCGCTTCGCAATGGTCGAAATCCTGGCCAGCAACGGGCTCATGGACGCGCTCTTCTTCCCGGGCATCGAACCAGCCCGCGACGTGATCGATAGCGTGATCGAAAAGCGGCTCGAGCGCGACTGGAGGGGATAGCCTTGCGAGCGGGGCGGGTATGCTGAGCGTCACAGTTCGACGCTCGCTCGCTCGTCCACGGAGGTGCCCCAGTCGCCGCTCTGCCCCACCCCGATGGTGATCCCGCCTCAACGCTCCTGTCGGCCGTGCTGACGGCCCTCGATGCGCTCGAGTTCGTCGAAAGGCACCTGCACCCACCGGACCTCCCCGCCCTCGTCGACGACGTCCGCGACGTAGCCGCTACGGTGCGCCTGGAATTGGATGCTGCGCTCGCCGTTTCGCCGCCGTCCCGTTCGGGAGCAAGCGACTCCCTCATTGAAGCCGCCAGGCACGTTTGCCTCGCCTTCGAACTGCTCTCTGAGGCAGCCAGCGACCCGAAGGCGTTCGTGCAGTCCTACCGGGCCATGCGTGAGGGCACGCGGGCACTGGAATCCCTCTACCCCCTCGCCTCCGTCTCGCCCGGGGTGAATCGGTTCTTCATCGAGCCTGCCCTTCGGGGTTACGAACCACTGGCAACGCGCCTGGCCGAGGCCGGTGCAGCGCGCGACGGCGTCGGCATCGTGCACGTCGACAACGACCGCGAGAGCCGCGACGGGTTCTCGATGTACGTTCCCGAAAGCTATGACCCGAGCGAAACGTACCCTCTGGTGGTCGCCCTCCACGGTGGCTCGGGGCACGGCGCCGACTTCCTCTGGACGTGGCTTCGGGACGCCCGCAGCCGGGGCGCGATCCTTGTCGCCCCAACGTCCCGCGACCGGACATGGTCGTTGCGACCTCCCGATGTCGACGGTCCCCGGATCGAGGCGCTCGTCGCCCAGGTCCGGCAACGCTGGCACGTGAACGACGAGCGCATCCTGCTGACCGGCATGAGCGATGGGGCGACGTTCACGCTGATCAGGGGGCTGAACGCTGACTCGCCGTTCACGCACCTCGCACCCTGTTCCGCGAGCTTCCATCCGTCGCTCGTCGACCGGAGTTCGCCGCAACGCCTCGCGGGCCTGCCGGTTTATCTCATGCACGGTGTCCTCGACTGGATGTTCCCCGTCGACTACGCCCGCATCGCGAACGCCTCACTGGCGCGCGCAGGGGCGAATGTCATCTACCGGGAGATCGACGACCTCTCGCACAACTTCCCCCGGGACGAGATCCCCAGGATCATGGACTGGTTCCTCGGGCCGCTCGCCCGCTAACCCCCGGGGTGCCTATCAGACGCTGAAGAAGCCGCGTTCCCGGTGCCCGGGCTCGATGACGAGATGGAGTTCGGAGCGAAGCGCCATGACGGTAGCGGACGCGGCCTCGCGCTCGGCCGAGGCTTCGTCTTCGTAGATCGAGATTCGCACCAGCTCGCCACTGTCGTCGTGCGGCCGCATTACGTGGTTCGCCTGCCAGCCGGGACTCCCGGCGGTGGCCGCCGACAGCGCATGGAGCATCTCCAGCGCCCGCGCCTCCTGGCCGGGACGTGGCTTGACCACGGATAAGCGGATATACGTCATGTCTGGTTCTCCTTCGTTGCTGATCCTGGACGTGCGCTGAGGGGCTAAAGGACGGCCGGCATCACCGAAAGAAGCAGAACCGCCGCGCCGAGCGCCGCGAGCAGGGGGAGCGTATCGAAAATTGTCGTCCACTCACGTTCCGCGTCTGTGGTTGGCTCGACCTTGATGCACGGATACGAAGGGCTGTAGCTCCTCATGGGCCTGCTCTTAGAGCTTCCCGTCTCCCAGAGCACCACAGATTCGACCAGGCGTTCACCCGATCTGCGTCGCGCCCGGGCCGCACACCCTGCATCGGATGGACCACTCAAAGCTGATCGTTTCCGGCGCCCTCGACCGGGCTCCGTCGCCTGTGGAGCTACGTTCACCCTGGCCTACCACCCGTCGCACAAACCGCGCGAGGGACTCTCTACGTTGATCATGTACCCCGGCGTCTGCCCGAAATTAGCAGAGCGCGCCCGGTATCGAGGCGGTGAGCAACCGGGGAACCGCTTTACGCCATCGTTTGCACGTGCGAGCGATCCCGGGCAATTTCGAGTCGGCGGAAATGCTCCAGTTCAACGGCGTAGCACTCGCACGCCCTCTTTTCCAGCCCGCGGCGATCCACGATCGTCATTTCACCCCGGTGGTAGCGGATGAGCCCTTCCTTTTGAAGCGCCCCCGCCGATAACGCGACGCTTGGGCGACTGACCCCCAGCATCTGCGCCAGGAACTCCTGGGTAATAGGGAACGCCCCCTCACCGGCGTGGTCATGCGTCATCAACAGCCAGCGGGCGCATCGTTCATCCACGTGGTGAGCACGATTGCACGCGGCTGATTGGGCGACGAACGCGAGCATCGTCCCGCTGTAGTGCTTGATAGCCGCCGCCAGCCCCGGGCAGCGTTCCACTGCCGCGAGAAAGTCGCGGCTCCGCATTCGCAGTGCGCACCCCGGCACCTGGGAAACGCACGCCATGTTCGAATCGGCGATGCCGAGGAAGACGGGGACCCCGGTGGTTCCTTCGTGGCCAACGGTCGCGAACTCGATCATGACGCCACTTTCGAGAACGGTGAGCACTGAGATGCTGCCACTTGTTGGGAAGTACACGTAATCGGGTGCGTCACCAGCCTCCTGCAGCGTCTCGTGCAGGCGAAGCACCCTGGGCTCGAGGAGTCCGCGAAATGCCGCGTATTCCGCCGCCGGGACCGCGGCGAGAAGAAGATTCCCGGGTCGCGTTGGTACGTCGTCGTCCGGCAATTGCTTCTGAGAAAGACATGCGCTCATTGGCTTCCATTGCCGGCTGAGTGGGGGGACCTCGCGCCGGTCTCCACCGAAGCTAACAGCCATGTCCGGGATACCAAGCAACGAAGGTCCCACAATTTCGGTCCGCTCGTACCCGCGCAGGTCTCGGATGCCACGGCTACGAGAGTCGTTGGGGCGTTGATGCGAGTGGCCTGGGTGGGGGGCGCTGGCGCTCCCGTCAGCCCTGGGAGTGGTGCCCGTCGACCGTCGCTGCGCTCCTGGCACCGGGCGCTTCGTGCACTCCGTCGCGTGCATTTTCCAGCCGGAGGAAGTGCTCCCGGCCAACGGCGTAGCACTCGCAAGCCGCCCGTTCGAGTCCGAGGCGGTCTGTGATCGTCATCTCGCCCCGGTGATAGCTGATCAGTCCCGCCTTCTGAAGCGCGCCTGCCGACAACGCCACACTGGGGCGGCTGACTCCCAGCATCTGCGCGAGAAATTCCTGTGTGATAGGGAACGCCGCATCGCCAGCCTGGTCGTGCGTCATCAGCAGCCAGCGAGCGCACCGCTCATCGACGTGGTGGGCCCGGTTGCACGCGGCCGACTGGGCCACGAGCGCCAGCACCATGCCGCTGTACCGCTTGATGATGTCCGACAGCCCCGGGTGGCGCTCGGCTGCCGCGAGAAAATCCTTGCTCCGCATGCGAAGCGACCGGCCGGGGACCTGGGAAATGAACGCCATGTTCGATTCGCCCATGCGGAGGAAGACGGGAACCCCGGTCGTTCCTTCGCGGCCCACGGTGGCGAACTCGATCATCATGCCGCTCTCGAGAACGGTGAGTACCGAGATGATGCCGCTCAAGGGGAAGTACACCCAGTCCGAGGTATCGCCCGCCTCCTGGAGCGTCTCACGCATACGAAGCGGGTGCTTTTCGAGGAGTCCCGCGATGTCGTCATACTCCGCCTGGGGGATGGCCGCGAGCAGGAGGTTCGAGAACCTCGTTTGTTGTCCGTCGGGCAGAGGTGAAGGCAAGTAAGAAGGCATGCTCACTGACTTTGATGCCGCCCGGGCAGACCCGTGGCGCACCGGTATCCCAAAAATGTATCAGGAATATGCGTCGTCGTCTGCTAGTTTCTGACATAAGCAGCCATGAGCCGGTCGCCGGGAGATGGCATTACCAGCAGCGATCGGCCCGGACCTGGCCTTTTCGCTCTTTCGGTCTGCTAGTTTCGGGCAGACTAGGGGGCAGATCATCGTCTGAGAAAGAACTCGCGGTACCCGACATGGGCACCGGGTGAAGGCAGGCTCATGGGATTGTTGACCTGGATCCTTGTCGGCCTCGTGGCCGGCTTCGTGGCGCAGTTCATCCTGGGCGGCGGTAGCGGGATCGGGCTGAGAGGCCTCGTCATCATGTGCCTTCTCGGTGTCGTCGGCGCAATCGTCGGGGGTTTCATCAGCGTGAAGCTCGGCTACGGCGAGGTCACCGGCTTCAACGTCAGGAGCCTCGTCATCGCCACACTGGGTGCGCTCGCCGTCATCCTCGCCTTCCGGGCCGTGTCGTCAGGCCGGGGAGGCAATCGCGGCCTCATCTAGGTTCAAGGACAGCGTTTCGGCGCATGGCGCGCCAACTGGAAGGTAGTACCAAAAATGAACAACGGAAGCATCGGAATCAGCCTCGTCCTCATGGCCGTCGGCGCGATCCTGTACTGGGCGGTCAGCGCGACCGTATCGGGCCTCAACGTCAGCGTCGTGGGCATCATCCTCATGGTCATCGGCGTCCTGGGGCTGGTCCTCTCACTCCTCTTCTGGGCGAGCTTCGCCCCCTTCGCTCGCCACGATGGCAGCGGACGCCACGACACGGTGTAGAACCAGCAACGGGATCCCCGCACAACACCCACCGCGCGTGCCGCATAATAGCCGCCTCCGCGCACCGTCACACAATTGGCACCCCACACCGGTCGGATGGTCGGCTCGCCGTCGTCGGCCGGGTGCCTGACCCCCAGGAGAAAGGACCCGTCATGAACAAGACCAAAGTCAAGGGTAAAACCAACAAGGCCGTCGGTGAGGCTCGCGAACGCACGGGGCACGCCATCGGTAACGACAAAGTCGAGGCAGATGGCCTTGCCCAGCAGGCAAAGGGCCAGACCCAGGTCGCCATCGGCGATCTGAAGGACACGGCGGGACACGTGAAGGACCGAGTGAAGAAGGCCGTCAAGCGTTAACGAGTACATGGCATCGCTTCCTGGATGACGAAATGCGCGTGCTTGCCCGGTTCCAAACTCGCTGCGTCGACCGCCTGGCTTTCGTGGCCCGGGCGGCTGGCGCCGGAACCCGCCAGCGGGGTTATGCACGGCTTGCGCCGCTGATCACCGCAATGACGGGGATCGCCCCAAGCCCTTCCGACGCGGTGGCAGTTCGCGAGGCAATACCCATCACCACGTTGATCAGGGACTGGTACGGTATCCGCGAACGGGTCGAACCAGTCCCAGATCAACGAAATGGCGCGACCGTTTCCGCCCCGCTCATGCGGCTGGTGGTCATCGG
>DATCGT010000026.1:0-2901 GCA_036508775.1 Tepidiformaceae bacterium
TTCCTGCGGGAGGCGGCCGACTTTGAATTGATCGGCGCCTTGGTCGCGGCCGAGCTAGCACGCCAGCGCATCGTCTACGCGGAGGCGTTCTACACGCCCGCCGACGTTGCTCTGGCCGGCCTGTCGACGCAGGAAGTGTCAGTCGCCGATCCGGCCTGGGTGGAGTAGTAGCGGGGTGCCTGCGCCGCCGACTCCGTCGGATAAGCCGCAGGTGACTTCGCTCTCTTAACCTGTCGGCGTGGATGACATCCAGGTCGGTTCCGTGATTCGGTCGGTGAGGATCAGGTGTGGTCTTCGCCAGGTGGACGTTGCGGAAAAGGCTGGCGTGAGTGAGGCGATCGTATCGGCTATAGAGCACGGCCAATTTGAGGCGACGTCGCTTCGAATCGTGCGCGGCGTAGCAGCGGCGGCAGGCGTATCGCTGCCGCTGGCGCCACGATGGCGCGGGCCGGACCTACCGAAGTTGCTCGACGAGAAGCATGCTGCGATCGTCGGTTGCGTGGTCACGCGGCTCTGTGCTCTGGGCTGGGTCGCCAAGCCGGAGCATACGTTCAGCATCTACGGTGAGCGTGGGTCGATCGATGTGCTCGCCTGGCTGCCGAGCCGGCGAGCGGTCCTCGTCGTCGAAGTGAAGTCGATATTGGTCGATCTACAGGACCTGCTGTCGACCCTCGACCGAAAGCGGCGGCTGGCGGCGGCAATCGCGAGGGAGGCCGGCTGGAGGCCGACGATCATCGGCACACTGCTGGTTATGCCGGCCGAGACTCAGGCCCGGAATTCAGTTGAGAAGTACCGGCCTCTGTTCGCCGTGTCGTACCCGGCGCGAGGAACGCAGGTTCAGCAGTGGCTACGAACCCCGGAGCGGGACTTGGGCGGCATATGGTTCCTCAACTTCACCGCCCGTGAAGCAAAGCGCCGCCCAGGCGGCTCCTTCCGCGTGAGGCGTGCACGAGAGGTGCCAGAACAGGCTGATCCATGCTCAGAAACCGAGGCGCCCACATGCTCGCCGCCCGTTGACCAGAGTCCCGCCCAGGACCGGCGCATTTAGCATCACCCCGGGTGAAGATGAGCAGCCGGGTGGCGTTGCAGCGCCGCGCGCCCCGCGCCCGCCCCCGCCCCCGCGGCGACATCGACGCCCGCCCCCGCGGCGCCTCCGCCCGTTCGTCGCCCCGCCCGCTACAGAATCTTCGAGAGGAACGTTTTCGTGCGCTCTTGTGACGGCGCGCTGAAGACCTGATCCGGCGTGCCTTCCTCGACGACAACGCCCTCGTCCATCATGACGACGCGGTTCGCCACCTCGCGGGCGAAGCCCATCTCGTGGCTGACCACCATCATCGTCATGCCCTCGCGGGCTAGCTCCTTCATGACCTCCAGGACCTCGCCGATCATCTCGGGGTCAAGGGCGGAGGTCGGTTCGTCGAAGAGCATGAGGGCGGGCTTCATTGCGAGCGCTCGCGCGATGGCAATGCGCTGCTGCTGCCCGCCCGAGAGCTGGTTCGGGTATACGTTCTCCTTGGCCGCCAGCCCGACCCGCTCGAGCAGCGCCCGGCCCATGACCATGGCCTCGTCCTTCGATGTGCCGCGGACGTGGATTGGCGCCTCGATGATGTTCTCGATGGCGGTCATATGCGGGAACAGGTTGAAGCGCTGGAAGACCATGCCAATCTCCTGGCGCTGCGAGGCGACGTTCTTTTCCTTGTCCTCGACCAGCTTCGTGGCGCCCGGATCCTTGCCTTTGCGCCGCCCGACGATTGGAAGCCGGTTCACGATCGGCAGGCCGCCGACAATCGGAAGCCCCCCGCGGGCCGCAGTCTCGCGATAGCCGATGAGGTGGCCGTTCACGAAGATGCGGCCGCTTTGGATCTTCTCGAGGTGGTTGACGCAGCGAATGAAGGTCGTCTTGCCCGAACCGGAAGGCCCGATTACGACGACCGTCTCCTGGCGTTTGACCTGGATCGAAACGTCTTTGAGCACGTGCAGCCGGCCAAAGAACTTGTTGACATCGCGGGCGTCGACGACGACGTCAGTCTCGGGACGTGGCACGCCACCGATGGCACCGAGGAGGTCGGTGCGGACTCCGCTGGGCGAAGTCATCAGTGGCCCTGATTGCCGCTGTTGTTGCGGAGGCCTATCAGCCGCGCCCGCAGGCTGTAGTCGGTCTGGTCGGTCGATCCAGTCGTGCCTCTCGCCAGACGGCGCTCGATCCAGGCCTGGAAGAATCCCCAGATCGTGGTCAGAAGCAGGTACCAGATCGCGCAGGCGGCCATCAGCTCAAAGGTTGCATATGTTCGGCCCGCAGCTGTGGAGAAGGTGTTGTACAGCTCAAAAACGCTGACGACTACCAGCAGTGATGTTGTCTTGAGCATGTTGTTGAATTCGTTGCCGAGCGGCGGCACTATCACTCGCGCTGCCTGCGGGAGCACGATCCTCCGCATCGTCTGGCCGTAAGTCATCCCCAGCGACTTGGCAGCCTCAGTCTGTCCGGGGTCGACGGCCATGATTCCGGCTCGGACGATCTCGGACATATAGGCGCCTTCATTGACGCCCATGATGATTATCCCAGCCACTATCTCGGGCAGGATGTTGACCGGGCCGATGGTCAGGCCTGGCCATTTGAAGATGCCAGCCGTCGCGAAGCCGTAGTAGAAGAAGGTCAGTTGGACGAGGAGAGGTGTTCCGCGGAATATCCAGACATAGATGCCGGCCAGCACACGCAGTATCCGGAGCTTCGCCATCTTGCCCATCGCCGCGAGCACGCCCAAGACGACGCCGAGGAATTGGGCGGCGACCGAAATGCCAATGGTTAGCCCGAGCCCGTTGATGATTGCGGGACTCGGTCGGAACAGGGAATTCCAGAATTCGTTTGGCTTGACCGGGTAGTTGCCCGAACACCCCGCGATG
>DATCGT010000027.1:0-4581 GCA_036508775.1 Tepidiformaceae bacterium
GGACAGGACGACAATGGATGCGCGGGCATCTGGGAGCGCAGTTGGGCTTGATATCAAGGCCTGGCCTCGGTGCTGCCTCCTATGAGGCGACATCGCTCGCTTGCAACATGATGTCAGATCGACACGATAACTTTCGCGTTCACGCTGGTCCTGCCACATCTGGAGGCACACCGCATGCGCCGCTCGGCTTAGGAAACCTCTGATCTTTCCGCTGAGCTACGGGGGCCCGAAAAAACTCTACCGCGAATCTGGTTACAGCCGATATCTGTTTCACCACCGGTTTGCGCCGCGCGGCACGGCGGGCGTGGGCATGAGCCGACGGGACCGCGCCAGGTCGTGACCTGCCCCCGAACTTTGATCCAGGTGTGATTAGAGTCCGATGGGTTGATACGCCTCCTGGCGCAGGGTGGTCAACCGGAGCGGCTGGGTGGCGCACCAGATTTCGAATCCGTTATGCTGACGCAAGCATGACGAAACACACTCGGCTCCTTCCAGTTGCACTCTGTGCCCTCCTCTTCTTGGCTGTCGCTGCCTGCGGTGGCGGCAGCTCCTCGCCTGCCGCCACGGGAACCCCTGGACAGCCAAGCCCCAGTCCGGAGCCCACGAAGGTCGGCGGCTCGATGATCCTCGCGACCACCACGTCGACGCAGGACAGCGGACTCCTCGACGTTCTCATTCCGCTATTCCAGAAACAGACGGGGATCGACGTGAAGGTGATTGCGGTGGGGACCGGGGCCGCGATCCAGATGGGTGTCCAGGGCAACGCGGACGCGGTCCTGGTCCACGCTCCGACCAGCGAAAAGCCAGCCGTCGACTCGGGCGACCTCATCGATGGGAAGCTTGTCATGTACAACGACTTCATCGTTGTCGGTCCAGCCGCCGACCCTGCGAAGATCAAGGGAATGACGGATCTGAACGCGGTGATGACGGCGATTGCGGCCACCGGTCCGTTCATTTCACGGGGTGACGCATCGGGGACAAACACGGCTGAGCTAGTGCTCTGGAAAGCTGCGAACATCGACATCAAGAACGTGAAGGGTCGCGAAGAGACCGGACAAGGGATGCTTGCTACTCTCAACGTCGCCGACCAGAAGAATGCTTACACGCTCACTGACCGGGCGACTTACCTGGCAAACAAGCAGAGCCTGAAGCTCCAGATCCTCGTCGAGGGGCCCATACAGCTGCTGAACATCTATCACGTGTACGAGGTCAACCCGGCGAAGCATCCGGGCGTGAAGGATGTGCAGGCCCGGGCGTTCGTCGATTTCATGGTCGCACCCGCGACCCAGCAGACGATCGGCGACTTCAAGAAAGCTGACTACGGTCAGCAGCTGTTCATTGCCGACGCCGGCAAGAGTGAGGATCAGGTCGGCAAATAGGGGCCTGAGCCCGGGTCGAGGGGAACCAGCCGGTGGAGCAACTCTGGTCCGGGCTTGTCGAGGCGATAAGTCTCATCGCACACCGCGATGGTGAGCTCTGGGACGTAACGAGCCGGACTATCGTCGTCTCGGGCGCGGCCACGCTTCTTGCCATGGTCGTTGGCGTGCCGGTCGGATACATCCTCGCTCGCGGGCACTTTCGGGGGCGTACGCTCGTCCTTGGCCTCGTCAATACCGGGATGGGCATGCCGCCGGTCGTCGTCGGACTGTTCGTATGGCTGATGCTCGTCCGGAGCGGACCTTTCGGAAGCTTCGAACTCATTTACACCAAGCGCGCGATGGTCATCGCCCAATTCCTGATCGCCGCGCCCATGGTCGTAGGGTTCACTTCGGCGGCAGTTCAGTCGCTGCCTGAGGATCTGCCAGACCTGCTGACCGTCCTCGGGGCTGGACGATTGCGAACGCTCTGGCTGTTGAGTCGCGAGGCGCACCTGGGTCTTCTCTCGGCCATCATGGCAGGATTTGGCGCGGTCGTTTCAGAGGTCGGTGCATCGATGACGGTCGGCGGCAATTTGCAGCACAGCACTCGTGTGCTCACGACAGACATCGTGACCGAGACCGGCCGGGGAAATATTGACCGGGCAATCGCGCTCGGGATTATCCTGCTCGCAATGACGTTCCTGGTGAACCTGCTCCTCACCGCGGTTCAGCAGCGGACGGTGCGCCGGCGCGGCGGATGAACGTTACGGTCGAGGATTTGGTTTTTCAACGCGGACGGCGAGAGGTCCTCTCTATCCCTCGGCTCAGCTTCGCTCCCGGACGGGTAACGGTGCTTCTTGGGCCAAATGGATCTGGCAAGTCGACACTCCTCCGCCTCATTAGCGGCCTGGATCAGCAATCTGGCGGGACCGTGAAGTTCGACGGCAGCGAATTGGGGCGACGCGAACGGACCCGGCTCATCGCCTATGCCTTTCAGTCCGCCGTCTTCGTCGCTGGCACGGTCCGCGAGAATATGGACCTTGCCCTGCGGCTGAGGGGCGTTCCCGTGAGCGAGCGCGAACCTCGAATTAGCGAGGCCGCCCTGGCCTGCGGGATCGTTCATCTTCTAGATCGCAACGCAGGCCACATTTCGGGCGGAGAGGCGCAACGTGCGAATCTCGCCCGCGCCCTCGCCCTCCGCGCGCCCCTGACTCTCCTAGATGAACCGCTGTCGGGGCTGGACACGAGCGGCCGCAGACAACTCCTGCATGCACTTCCCGGGATCCTGCGCGAGTTCACGGCGACCGCAGTCGTGGTCACGCACGACCGCGAGGAAGCCATTCGCCTCGCCGACAACCTGGTGATCCTTGCCGAGGGCAGCGTTCGCGCAGACGGGCCAAAGGGAGAGATCCTCAGCCACCCGCCCGATCCCGAATGTGCCGAACTTCTCGGCTTTGCGTTCATTGAAACCGGAGATGGCCCACTTGCGGTCGCTCCCGGTGCGCTACGAACAGGCAACAGCGGGGTCTGCTTCGCATTGCGGGTGGAGACCGTCACGAACGTCGGCTCCCACACGGACATCAGTGGCTGGATCGGTGCAACGCCAGTGACGGTGCCATCGACTGGCCCGGTGCCGGTTCCGGGCGAAACCGTGGTCGTCTCCGCTGACCCACGGGACGTCGTGCGCTTCCGTTCCGAATAACGCCCGACTAGCGGGCAACAGCGCGCGGGCGCCCTCGCTGGTCGCTCTCAGATAGACACGATAACTCTTGCGTTTACGGTGGCTCGCCTGCATCTGAAGGCACACCGCATTGGCCGGTCGGCTGGGAAATCACTGCTCGAAGGTTGGCTCCCCTCGCCCGTCCCACCGGGAGAGGGGATGGGGGTGAGGGCCTTAGCGAACGCGCTCCGTCAGTTGCCCCGGCACCGCACCCGGCCCCGGAATCGCGTGCGAGTCCCGCGCCGACATCGGCTTCCCGCAATGTGAGCAAACGAGCGTGGACTGCGCCTCTTCGCCACACTCGTGCATGATCTTCAGCGGCACGCCGTTCTCCGGCGTTTCCCACTTGTCTCCCCAGTTCAGGAGCGAAAGCAGCACAGGGTAGAGGTCGAACCCCTTTTGCGTCAGGCGGTATTCGTATCGTTCTGGACGTTCCTGGTAGAGCCGCCGTTCAAGGACACCGTGCTCCACCAGCCCTTGCAGCCGCGAAGCAAGCACGTTCCGCGCAATCCCGAGCCGCCCCTGGAAGTCATCGAACCTGCGAACGCCGTTGAACGCCTCGCGAACGACGAGCATCGTCCACCATTCGCCGACGATCTCCAGCGTGCGCGCCACCGAGCAGTTCATGTCGGCAAAGCTTGTCCGTCGCATGGTTCAAGCCTATCACGGAGCCCTGCCAAAGTCCGTCGCCACCCGGCCAGCCCCCCCTCGTCCGACGCACCGGGAGAGGGCCTGGGGGTGAGGGACCCTCACCCGCTAGAATCGGACGATGAACGTCGAAATCCGCTCCTGCCGTGACCGCGACGAACTGG
Organism: Tepidiformaceae bacterium; assembly: GCA_036508775.1. Lineage (GTDB taxonomy): Bacteria > Chloroflexota > Dehalococcoidia > Tepidiformales > Tepidiformaceae > JBGPOS01. The sequence continues at coordinate 3,891 of DATCGT010000027.1, forward strand.
CCGAGTACAGACGCCTCCTCACCTACGTCTTCGCCGACGACCAAGAGGCCTCGGACCGCGAAGTCAATATCACTGAGCCCGACTGGACCACCTGCGCCTGGGTCGACGGCAGGCTCGCCACCACCCTCGGCACGTTCCCGTTCACAGTCCAGCTCAACGGTGCCCCGGTCTCGATGGGCGGCGTCACCGCCGTCGGCACCCTCCCGCAGTACCGCCGCCGGGGCCTCCTCCGCCGGGTGATGCTCCAGGCGTTCGAAACGATGCGCGAGCGTGGCCAGGCCTGCGCCATCCTCTGGGCCAGCATGGGGGCCATCTACCAGCGCTTCGGTTACGGGCTCGCGGCCAGCCAGGCACGCTACGACTTCGACCCCCGCTATGCCGCCTTCGCCTTCCCCCACCCCGTTCCCGGCCAGGTCGAACTGCTCACGAAAGAAGACGGCTTCCCGCTCGCGAAGGAGCTCTACACCGACTACGCGGCGCCTCGAAACCTCCTGATCCACCGCGATCTGCACCTGTGGAAGACCAACACGCTCTGGCCCGCAAAGAAGGGCACCCCGGTCCACATCGCCCTCTACCGCGACCCGGCGGGAACCCCACGCGGCTACATGGTCTACACCGTCAACGAGGAGGCGATCCCCCCGCCCGGGCCAAACCAGGTCATGCGCATCAACGACTTCGTCACCCTCGACAT
>DATCGT010000028.1:0-5661 GCA_036508775.1 Tepidiformaceae bacterium
GACGGCACTCAGGTCCTGTTCGGCGGATTGCACGGTGCCCGTCGTATCGATGATCTCGACGCGGGCGCGCCATGCGCCCGCGTTCGTCAGGTTCGCTGTGCCCCGGAGCAGGTACTCGGTCGGGAGGGCCATCTCCATCCCTTCCATGCCTGGCATGTCTGTGGTTGTCCCGCCCCCGAGCACGGTCACGCGGTGCAGCCCGACGGTGAGGATCTCGCCCCCCGCCCCGACGAGCGATAGTTGAATGTCCCGGCCTTCGGCTTCGGCAGGAAGTTCGAGGGTCAACGTGTTGCGCCCAACCACCAGTGATGGCGAGTCGTTGTGGAGCGCGACTGAGTACGGCCCTGCCTGCAGGTCACAGAGAAGCGGCAGGCCGCCCGAGGCGAGCGCATCCGTAGTGTTGAGCAGGAGGCCCAGCGCCAACACGGACGTCAGGAGCAGCTTCAGCCTGCGCATGGCTATGAGACCGTGAAGGGGGTGTGCATCCCCTTCTGGTAGTGGGAGATCTGCTGTCCACTGACCTGCTCGGTGTGATTGCATTGAAGCTCGTAATCACCCGCCGCAAGGTTCAGCGTAAGGGTCTTCGAGGCGCCCATCCCAAGGCCCTTGACCTCCCCCACGACCTCGAATGTGCCATCGGCGTTCTTCCTGACGACCTGCATGTCATGGACGTTCCCGCCGTCCGCCATGGACCCCATGTTGGCCATGTCGTACATCACATGGAATGTGACCGGCCCGGCCTTCGCCGATGTCCTGGACGGCTTTACGGCCCAGTTCATGAGGTTGACGTTGATGGTGCCGGTCGAGCCGCCGCCGCCCATGTCCATACCGGCCATGCCGCCGCTGGCATCTGTACTGGCGCAGGCGGAGAAGATCAGTGCCCCTCCAGCCGCCACGATGGCGAGTATGACTGCGAATCCACGGTCCCGGTTCATTGCGGTACCCTCCAGAATGGTGTGGCGAACTCCGGCAGTGTGACTACTACCACCTGTCGTAATATCGGGGAAGCGTGGTTTAGGCGCCATATTCTCAACACACCTCCGGCCCGTCGGTGCGCGCAGGCGATCGCCGCTTGCGCCGAAATTGACTTGACCCGTCTACCATCCGTACATTCGGCCGACGGCGCAGAGCCGTGATGGGGAGGGTGTGTTCATGGACCTTGGATTGCAGGGAAAGCGGGCGCTTGTGACTGGCGCGAGTCGTGGCATTGGGTTGGCGACAGCGCGGCGGTTTGCGATGGAAGGCGCGAGCGTCGCGATCGTCGGACGGCGAGAGGATGCACTCGCCGAGGCGATGGCGGACATTCTCGCTGCCGCCCCGGGCGCCCGTGTGGTGACCATCTCTGCCGATGTCAGCACGGTCGACGGCGCGGAGAAGGCAGTCTCCCGGGCGGTGGCGGGCCTCGGCGGCCTCGATATCCTGGTTAACAACGCGGGCTCCTCCGCGGGAGGCCCGTTCCTGGCGCACTCAGACGAAGTCTGGCGGAACGACCTCGAACTGAAGCTCTTCGGCGCTGTTCGCATCACCCGGCTGGCGCTGCCTCATCTCCGGGAGGCAAAGGGCGGGCGTGTGGTCAACGTGACGGCGATCGCGGGCAAGGCTCCCGGTGCGAACTCCGCCCCCAGTTCCGTATCTCGCGCCGCCGGTCTCGCGCTCACAAAGGTCCTTAGCAAGGAGTGCGCGGCGGACAACATCACGGTCAACGCCGTTTGCATCGGACTGATTCGCAGCGAACAAATCGAACGAGGCGCGCGTACGCGTTTCTCTGACCTGCCACTGGAAGATGCGCTTGCCAGGATGGGTCAGAATGTTCCGCTCGGACGCGTCGGCGAAGCGCAGGAGGCGGGCGACGTGATTGCCTTCCTCTGCAGCGCGCGCGCTGCTTACGTGACTGGCGTCGCGATCAACATCGATGGCGGGACGAGCGCCGTTCTCTAGGACTCAGGCGGTGAAGCGGTAGCCCTTGCCACGGATCGTCTGAATCTGGTCGGCGGTACCGATGACGTCGCGAAGCTTGCGCCGGAGGTTGCTGACGTGTGCCCGGACGAGCGTGCTCGCCCCTGCGGAGTCGTAGTACTGCCAGACGTCCACGAGCAGCTCGCGAGGATGGAGGATTTCACCCTCGTGCTGCATGAGGTAGGCGAGCAGCGTTGCCTCGATATTCGTGAGGTGGGCTTCACCCGTCGCGCTGCGGAGGGTATTCGAGCTGAGGTCGAGGTCGATCCCCGGGCCTCGTCCTTCTTTCCGAGGATGGCCGAGGCGCTCGCGGATGACCTCGCCCAGGGCCTCAATCGGGAAGGGCTTCTTGATGACAGTGCCGTCAATTCGGAAGTGCGGCCGGCGCGCGCCCTTGTGGAGCAGGTAGATGAGGGGTGGTGCGCTCCCGTTGGGGTACGACGCTGCAAGCCACTGGTTGAAGTTGACGAACGTCGACCCGTCCTCGCCGCGAGGCAGGCCTTGGACGTCGACAATGACTGCATCGTGGCAGCTGGAGGGGAGGGCCTCCATGGCGAAGTCATAGTTGGCCGCGGTGGCCGTATCGTAGCCGCGGTCCCTCAGGTACTCGGTAAGCGAGGCGCGCATTCGCGGCTCACGGGATATGACAAATACAGATGCCATGGTCACTTCAACGCGGAAAGGTCGGTGGGCGCGTTGGAGGATCTTCGTGACAGGCCGGGACGGTGTCAAGCGGAAAACTGCCTGATTGCAGAGAATGGCACAAACTTCTTCCAACACGTCGGATTTCGACGCGATGACGGTACCTCCCAAAGCCGCAGGAAGGGCTGCAGATCCTTGCAAACAGGCGAGGATCTGAATTGCTGGCAGGGAGAGCCGTACCTAAGCCAAGCGCGAAATCCGTTTCGACGAGGAGACTACCCGGGACCGGCAAGCTGGTAGGTGAGGCTTTCGAGGCTGGCCTGGACCATCCTGTGCGGAGCGGCGCTTTCCACCCAGATGTGCTGCGTTACGGAGCCGCTGTCGATACGCACATTCCAGGTATCAAAATCACCGGCAGGAAGCTGGATGCGTTCCTGTTTCTCGACCGTCACAGTAACGTCAGTTACCTGTGCATTTCCGGAAAGGATATTTCGATAGGTACCTGAGAAGCCTTTCGTGAGCGGTATCCCTCGGACCAGCCAGAGCAGCGAGTCGTCATCGTAATAGCCCGGGTTTGGGCTGGTCGAGTCCGCCTGGGGGAGGGCACGAACCGTGTCGTGGGTCTTGCCGTTGTCATCCGAATGAAGCTTGACCGACGGATATTCGTAGGTCGCCGTGTAGACCGTCTTGCGGTTCTTCGAATCGTCGCTGATTGTGCGGCTGGAAAGCATCGGTTCGAGCGTGTTCGCATCGGCCGTGACGCTGCCGTCGTCGTGGTTTGGGCCGTTCCCGCAGAGGCGATTCAGCTGAGTTCTCCCGGGCTCGGAGTTGGGTTTCGTCTCGAGGATGCACGTCCCGTAGAGATGTCCGCCCTGGTCGAGGAGGTTGTACTGGTAGGACTCCGGGCCGGTCCAGGGGGGTGCCTGGAAGACCCTGTCGTAACGGGTTTGGCTGCTCCCTCCGCATGCCGACGACACAGCAAGCACCGTGACCGTGACGAGGCCAATCAGCACGGGACGAAGCGGGAGCAACTTCACACGCCGACAACCCGCTCGATTCTTGCGAGCGCATCCATAATGTCGTCGGCGCTGATGTTGAGGTGGGTAACCATCCGCATCCGGTTGGCGCCGAACGCAACCGCCAGGACCCCGGCGTCTCGGAACGCCGCGAGCCAGCCGTCGAGATCTCCATCGACGACGTCGGCAATCACAATGTTCGTCTGCGGGTGATTTGGTACGAAAGCGGGAAAACGTCGAAGCCCATCGGCCAACCGTTTCGCGTTGGTGTGGTCCTCGGGCAGACGGTCGATATTGTGCTCCAGGGCGTAGACCCCGGCGGCCGCGATGATGCCCGCCTGGCGCATGCCGCCGCCCAGCATCTTGCGATTGCGTCGAGCCTCGGTGATGTACTCCGCTGTGCCGCAGAGGAGTGAGCCGACCGGGCTGCCCAGACCCTTCGAAAGGCAGAAGCTGACCGAGTCGCAGTCGCGCGCGATACGGCCCGCCGGCACGCCCAGCACGGCCGCGGCGTTGAAGATGCGGGCCCCGTCGAGGTGAACCTTCATCCCTTGCCGGTGGGCCAGTGAGGTCAGCGCATCCATGTTGGCGATGGGGAGAGCTTCGCCGCCGCAGCGGTTGTGGGTGTTCTCGATGCAGAGCAGCGAGTCGTGGGGCGTATGGATGTTCGGCTCACGCACGGCCGCCTCCACCTCCGCCAGGTCGAGGCCACCGTTGGGCAGGTTCTTCAGGGCGTGGGCCTGCACGTGAGCGAGGCGGGCGCTACCGGCCCCTTCGTAGTTGAAGATGTGCGATTGGTCGCCAAGGAGGATCTCGTCACCAGCGCGGGTGTGGGTCATGACTCCGAGGAGGTTGGCCATCGTGCCGCTCGGCACGTATACCGCCGCCTCTTTGCCCATTCTCTCGGCGGCCATTGCCTCGAGGCGGTTTACCGTTGGGTCGTCGCCAAAGACGTCGTCGCCGACTTCGGCTTCGAACATCGCACGGCGCATGGCCTCGGAAGGTTTGCTGACGGTATCGCTGCGGAGGTCGATGACACTGGTCACCGCGAGCGTTGCCAGAGCGTTTGATAGTGGCCGCTGCCGCGGATGGCAGCCTGTACCTCGGCGTATTCCTTCGCCAGGAGTGTTTCCATCACTTTGCCGCAGGCCTCTTTCGTTTCTATGCCGCCGATGTCGCTGACCCGGTCGACAATATGTTGCCAGACGCCGCTCACGAGTAACACAGGCGTGCTCCGCGGCCACCGGAACGACATTACCTTGTCTGGAAAAGGGAAGGCCGGTCGGAGCTTCTTGATCGAGCGGAAGCGGTCGTCAATCGACTCGGCGCGCGGGACAGTGGTGACCAATGGGCCGATCCCCGGGCGGGTTCGGAAGTCCACGAGGAGGCGCTCTTCGACGAGGTGGAGCCGGACCACCAGCACCTCGGCGGTGTCGATGACCCGGAGGACTTCGTCAAGGTCGACGCCGTATTCGTCAATCATCGCTGAGAGCCACAGGCCTCTGTCATGGACGATTCGCATGGTAGGGCAGCGCATCCCTATTCGCCACGTCGAAATGCGAAGGTGTCGCTGCCGAGTGAAAACGTCCGGGCTAACTGCGAGTGAATATGTCCGCCTATGAACAAAGGCGGGCTGGTCTTGAAGGCGAAGGACGAACGACGGATCGAGGTGCTGACCCGGGTGGGTGCGGGGCTGCTGTCGGCAACGGAGGCTGCTGGCCTGCTTGGGGGGAGTGCTCGGCAGGCCAGGCGGTTAGCGGCGGCCTATCGTGCGGAGGGTCCCCGCAGCGTGGTGCATGGCAACCGGGGGCGGCGGCCAGCCCTCGCGGTGCCCAACGGGGTTCGGGACCAGGTGCGCACCCTGGCGTCAGGTCGCTATGCGGGAGTGAATCACAGCCACCTGGCCGAGTTGCTGGGGGAGCGTGAAGGTCTCCAGATCGCCCGGTCCACCCTGTCGGACATCCTGCGTGAGGTCGGAGTCCGGTCACCTCAGCCTCAGAAGCGTCGCTCCCGTCATCGCTCGCGCCGGGAGCGCTATCCGCAGGAG
>DATCGT010000029.1:0-3680 GCA_036508775.1 Tepidiformaceae bacterium
AAGGGGCTCGACCGTGTCCTCGCCCGCTGGCGGGGGACTGACCTTCACACATTCCTCTCCATCCTTGTGCTCGTATTCGTAGCCGTGCACGCGGGGGTGCTCCTCCTCGACACCTTCATGGGCTTCTCCGCCTGGCAGGTATTCATCCCGTTCAGCGCCCCCTACCGCCCGATCTGGACGAGCCTCGGCGTCATCTCCGCCTACCTGCTCATCATCATTTCGCTGAGTTTCCTGGTCCGCCGCTGGATTGGCTACAAAGTCTGGCGGACGCTCCACTACTCGAACTTCGTCATCTACGTCGCGGCGCTGGTCCACGGGATCTACACCGGCACCGATAGTCCCACCCTCTGGGGCGCCGCCATCTACTTCTTCACCGCGGGGACCGTTCTCGCCCTCGTGCTCTACCGGATTGTGGTCTGGAGCCGCCACGAACAGGACCGGGCCTTCGCCGCCATCCCGGCGAAGGCCGTGCGCGCATCGGCCCCGGGCGCCCGTGCCGCCACCTCGTACATGTCGGCGTACGCCATCACCGACCGCCGTAACCAGATCGCATCGAGGGCACGTGCCCTCGGACTCGCCTCGGTGGGGACCATGGCCATCGTCCTCATGGCCGCAGCGATCGGCCCGTTCAAGTGGTTCGCCTCCCCGACAGCGGACGGCAGTTCCGACTCCTCGTTCGTTGGCGCGCCAGGAGCCACAGCAACCGGGTTCGCGGACAGCTTCAACGGGACCGTCACCAGCAACCAGACCTCGCCCGGCAGGGGCACGATCGACCTCCGCCTCCTCGCGCAGGGGCAGCGTGACGCGACGCTCGATATGAACTTCGATGTCGTCGTCTTACAGCAGGGAGCCCAGGTGCTATCGAGTACGGCGCAGCTGACCGATGCCACCGGCAACCAGCTCTGCAACGGCAGCGTGACCGAGATGGACGGTGTCAACTTCGCCATCACCTGCGACGGCAGCGGCCCCTACTCCGGCCGGACGGTGTTGATTACCGGCTCGATCGACAACGAGACGGACACCACCGTCTCCGGCTCGATGTCCGTCCAGCTCAATTAGCACCCTCATCCCCCAGCCCCTTCTCCCGCAAGCGGGAGAAGGGGGGCATCGTCATCTCCCTGGCCCACGGATGTGGGAGAGGGCAGGGTGAGGGCAACCCCCGGGCTTGCTATGCTCACCCAACCGCGGAACAGGGCGGCTGGAGAGTTGATGCCTCACGTGACGGTAAACGGCGCCCGGCTCTGGTATGAGGTTCGCGGCGAGGGCGAACCCATCCTCCTCCACCACGGCTACACCGCCAGCCGCGTCAACTGGATGCCCGTCGCCGAACGCCTCCAGTCACGCTACCGCGTCATCCTGATGGAGTGCCGCGGGACCGGTGAGAGCGAACACACGAGGGACGGCTACACCCTCGAGCAGTACGCCGCCGACGTGATCGGCGTCGCCGACCACGTCGGGCTGGAGAAGTTCACCTACGCCGGTCACAGCATGGGCGGTGGCATCGGCTACGTCCTCGCGCTGACCTACCCCATGCGCCTCGAACGCCTCATCCTCATGGCCTCAATCCCGTCTGATGGCCTTCCCGGCGGCGCTACCGCTCCCGAGCAGCCGACCGCGAAGGACCACGACGTCATGCTCGCGCGTTACCGCGCCGGCCGCCTCCACCCCGAGATCGAGACCGACGCATGGTACGAGGACCGCATCCGGCACATCACCTCAGTCTCCAACGGGCACTACGTCGGCGGATCGAAGGCGATGCGCGACCTCCACGTCAGCGACCGCCTCAAGGAAATCACGATCCCGACGCTAATACTCTCCGGCGCCGCCGATGGCCTCCTGCCGGCGAACCTCCAGGACTTCTCCCGCCTCCCGAACGCGACCCTCCACGTCTTCAGCCGCGTCGGCCACGAGGTAGCGGTCCAGGAGCCGGACGGCGTCGCCCGCGCCATCGCCGACTTCATGGAGCACGGCGTCGTAACCGCGAAGACCCAGCAGCAGAAGCTCATCGCAGCGGGGCTGGCTCCGCGCCCGGCGACGTAGGGCGGAAGGTTGTTCTGCCAAGGATCTTGCGCACCGCTAAGCTAATAGCGTGTTTTCCCTGCGGGTTCCCCGGGCCAACGAGATGGAGCTACTGCTGAGTATTCACCACGCTGCGATGGGTGAATACATTGAAGCGACGTGGGGGCCGTGGGACGACGATGTCCAGCGATCTACTGGGACGAACGGCAGCGGGGAGGGCTGTTGCAGGTCGTCGTCGTTAGCGGATCAGTTGCTGGCTTGTTGGAGGTGAGAGAGTCGGAGGAGAACGCTGAGGTCGTCAATATCGAACTGGCACCGCACTTCCAAGGTCGTGGGCTGGGCACCGCGATCCTTACGGGAATCCTACAGGCGGCTGTCCGGCGGGGTGCCGCCGTCGTACTGCAAGTGCTAACGGTGAATTCCGCCCGCCATCTGGACATGCCACTAGGATTCACCGCGACTGGCGAAACCGAGTGGCATGTCCAGATGCGCTGGAGCTGTTAGGGCGAGTAATCCTCTCGACTGTCGTCGGTAAGTGCCAGGTCGCGGGGGCCAAAGCCTAAACGTCGGCGAACTGCCCCCACTCCCCTTCCCGCCTATACTCACCTCACATGAGCTGCGAAGAAGAGACCGCCGAGGTTCTGCGTCGCGCTGGCCACAAGATGACCCCCCAGCGCCTGCTCATCCTCCGCGCCCTGCGCCACTCCAGCGGCCACATCAGCGCTCCCCAGATCGCTGACCAGGTCCGCGAAGCCTACCCGATGGTCGATGTCAGCACCGTCTACCGCACGCTCGACGTCCTCAAGCGCATGCGCCTCGTCACCTCCACCGTCATGGGCGGCGGCGACGTCGTCTTCGAGTGGGTTTCCGAGCAGCCCCACCACCACCTCATCTGCGGCAGTTGCGACCGCGTCTACGAGATGGACAACCGCTACTTCGATGAACTGGCAGCCCGGATCGAGGCCGATTTCGGCTTCGTCCCCCAGATGCACCACTTCGCCATCTTCGGCCTCTGCCCCGACTGCCGGCTGGAAGAGGCGTGACCACCCGCCGCGACCTCATCGACGCCCTATCGGCCGACGTCGGCCGCGACCACGTGGCATGGCGCCCCGAAGACCTCCTTCTCTATGAGTTCGACGGCACCATCGAACAGTCCCAGCCCTACGCCGTCGTCTTCCCCGCCGACGCGAACGAGACGGCGAAGGTCGTCCGAACCTGCAACCGCCTCGGCGTCGCGATCACGCCCCGTGGCGCCGGTACCGGGCTCAGCGGTGGATCCGTGCCGCAGCAGCGCGGTGTCGTCATCGCGACCGCCCGCATGCGCCGCATCATCGAGATCGACCCGCTCAACCGCATCGCTGTGGTCGAACCCGGCCTCCCCAACATTCAGCTCTCGGAAGCCGCCGCCGCGCACGGGCTCTTCTACGCCCCCGACCCGAGTAGCCAGAAGGCCTGCACCATCGGCGGCAACGTCGCCGAAAACGCGGGCGGTCCGCATTGCCTCGCCCTCGGCGTCACCACGAATCACGTCCTCGGCATGGAAATCGTCACCGCGGCCGGCGACATCGTCTGGCTGGGCGGCCGCGTTCCGGACACCATCGGCTACGACCTGCGCGGCACCTTCATCGGATCCGAAGGCACCCTCGGAATCGCCACGAAAG
>DATCGT010000030.1:0-16503 GCA_036508775.1 Tepidiformaceae bacterium
CGACAACCATGCGGGTAAGGTCCAGTGCTCGCCAGCTCACCGAATAGCGACGCTATTTACATACGGTTCGCGTGGGCCTGTGCCCTCGCTCCGGTCGACTCAACACGAAGGCGGGCACTCAGAAGATGGGCTGGTTCAACAATCTCAGCATTCGCACGAAGCTCCTCGGGAGTTTCGCCATCGTTCTTGCTATGGCGGTCGGCGCGGGTGCGCTCACCATCATCGAGATGAACTCGACGAACAACCAGTTCGTCAACCAGGCGGGCGTCGAGAACAACGCCGCGATCGAGTCATCGGTGCTGCGCAATGACTTCCAGACGCAGCATCAACAGCTGAAGGACCTCCTCATTCGTGGAGCCGATCCGGCCAACTTCACGAAGTACACCGGCACCTTCGCCGATGATGCCAAGATCACGGCGGCCCAGCGCGACAAGCTTGTCGCGACGATCTCCCAGCTTGGCGACAAGGATGCGATGTCGACCCTGGCTGACTTTGACACGCAATACGCCGCCTACAACGCTGGCCACGCCCAGATGGTGTCGACGTTCAATGCATCCGGCTTCTCGACGGCCGGTGGCGACGCGATCATGAAGGGCCTGGACACGCAGGCCCAGGCAGACCTGTCAGGCCTGTCGGATCACTTCGATGCGGCCGCCACCAAGTCGGAGGACGCCGCTGTCAGCAGCGCGTCGACCACCCGTACAATCTCCATTGCGGTCTTTGCGGCGGCGGTGATTGTCGGCATGGCGATGGCCTTCGTGCTCTCGCGCTCCATGTCGAACGCGGCGCGTGAGGTGATGTCGCGGCTCAAGAGCATCAAGGAGCACGACCTGGCCGACGTGCGAAACGGCATGATGGCTTTCGCCGGTGGTGACCTCACCGTCAATGTCACGTCAGTTACACCGAAGATCCCGAAGTTCACAAATGACGAAGTGGGCCAGGCGGCGGCCTCCACGAACGACATCATCGACGCGATGGTTGAGACCATCGGCGCCTACAACGACTCCCGCAAGAGCCTCGGCGCGATCATCGGCGGTGTGCGCGACAACGCCGCGTCTATCACGGACACGGCAGGGCTGGTGCGCGAAGCCTCCGACCAGATGGCGGCCGCGACCGGTCAGATCGCGAATGCCGTCGGCGAAGTTACGTCCTCGTCAGTCCGCCTGTCGCAACTCTCCCAGGAGTCGGCGCGTGAGATCGAAGCTGTAGCCGCTGGCTCGGAAGAGCTCGCCGCCTCGGCCGAGTCGAACGCCGCGGGTGCGGGTGCCTCGAAGAACGAAGCAACCCAGATGAGTACCCAGATCGTCGCGGTCGCAGCGGCTGCCCAGGACGTGGCGAAGAGCGCCGAAGAGTCCCGCACAGCAGCCGTCAGCGGCCAGAAGGCCGTTGGCCAGGCCGTCGCCTCGATGGAGGCTATCGCCAGCGCGGTCGGCCGTGCCGCCCAGACGGTCGACCAGCTCGGCGAATATGGGAAGCAGATCGGGAACATCGTCCAGTCGATCGACGAAATCGCTTCGCAGACCAACCTCCTCGCCCTCAACGCCGCCATCGAAGCGGCGCGGGCCGGGGAACAGGGACGCGGCTTCGCCGTCGTCGCGGAGAACGTTCGCAACCTTGCGGAACGTTCATCCGACGCGACGAAGGAAATCGCTGCCATCGTTGCCAAGGTCCAGGAAGGCACGCAGCAGGCGGTCGAGGCGATGGCCGCTGGCGTGAAGGACGTCGACGCCGGCCGCGAGATCACCGGTGAGGCCGGCAAAGCCCTCGCCTCGATTATTGAGACGGTACAGGGCTCCGCGGCACAGATGCAGGGCATTGCCCGCGATGTCCAGGGCCTCGCCGCCGGCGCCGAGCGCATCAAGGTTTCCGCTGAGCAAATTACCTCGATGGCCGAGCAGTCGGCCGAAGGTGCCGCGGAGATGGCGAAGAGCACCACGAAGGTGACGCAGGCCATCTCCGAGGTGAGCGCCGCGAGCGAGCAGACCTCTGCCTCAGCCGAGCAGGTCTCGGCCTCGACGGAGGAACTCAGTTCCCAATCAGAAGAGCTGGCCGCGACTGCGAACCAAATGAAGGACCTTGCGGACGTGCTCAACGCGGCTGCGGCCCGATTCAAGCTGGAATCGAGTCGCGCCGCCTGACGAGTTCCGGGGGGGCGTCTCGAGAGGGCCGGCGCTCAGCCGCCGGCCCTCTCTGGGCGCACAGCTTTCCCGCTTCTCTCCACCCTTCCACGCCAGGAACCCTCGGAGGAAACCAGTGACCCAGCCTTTGCAGAAAGTGCTCGCGAGCACGGACGTGGCGTCGGCCGACCACCAGGTCGTCGTCTTCCGCCTTTCCAGCGGGCATTACGCCATCGATATCCAGCACGTCCAGGAAATCGTCCGGATGCAGGAGATCAGCACGATTCCAGAGTCCGACCCCTGCATCGAAGGCGTCACCAACCTTCGCGGACGGGTCGTTCCGGTGATGGACCTCCGCCGCCGGTGCGCCGTACCCGAGACCCCGCCAACCGCCGACACCCGCATTGTCGTCGTCGGCAGCGAGCAGGGGGTCGTGGGCCTGATGGTCGACTCCGTCTCCGAAGTGCTGCGCATCCCGTCGGGCCAGGTCGACGCTCCCAGCGATATCGTCCGCGGCGAGCGAAACGGCTACGTCACCGGCGTTGCGAAGCTGAAGGACAGGCTCATCTGCCTGCTCGATCTCTCGCGGCTCGTCACTACGCAGCTACCCGACACGTCCCTGGCGGCGGTGGAGGTCAAGGAGGCGGCATAGCCGCCTCCTTTCCGTCTCTATCAGCGGCTCCGCTACAATTCCCATACCAACTGTCGGAGCACGCTCGTGAAGTACAACCGCCTGGGCCGGACGGGCCTCCAGGTATCTGGACTCTGTCTCGGCACCATGACTTTCGGCCTCCAGTGCGACGAACCCACTTCGGTCGCGATCATGGACAGGGCGGCCGCCGGGGGCGTGACCTTCATCGATACCGCCGACGTCTATCCGCTCGGCGGCACGCCCCAGACCTCCGGCCGCACCGAGGAAATCGTCGGCAGCTGGCTCAAGGGCCGCCGGGACCGGTTCATCCTCGCGACAAAGTGCTTCGGGCGATCCGGTCCGTCGCGCTGGGACCAGGGCAACTCGCGAAAACACATCCTCGATGCGGTCGACGCCTCGCTCCGCCGCCTCCAGACCGACTACATCGACCTCTACCAGCTCCATGGCCCCGACCCCGAGACGCCGATCGACGAGACGCTGCGAGCGCTCGAAGACGTCGTTCGTGCGGGTAAGGTGCGCTACGTCGGTTGCTCGAACTTCCTCTCCTACCAGGTAGCCCGCGCGATCGGTCGCAGCGAGGCGATGGGGGTCGTCCGCTTCGATTCCGTTCAGCCCCGCTACAACCTCCTGTTCCGCGAGATAGAACGCGAACTCCTTCCGCTCTGCGCCGAAGAGGGGATCGGCGTCATTCCCTACAACCCGATTGCCGGCGGCATGCTCAGCGGCAAGCACAATCCCTCCGGTGGCCCGACCGAGGGTTCGCGCTTCACCCTCGGAACCGCCGCCGAACGCTACCAGGATCGCTACTGGCACGAGGGTATGTTCGACACGGTCGAGGCCCTGCGGCCGATTGCCAGCGAAGCCGGGATGACGCTGCCCCAGATGGCGGTCGCCTGGGTCATGGCCAACCCCGCCGTGACCGCGCCGATCATCGGCGCTAGCCGCCCCGAGCAGCTCGAAGACACCCTGAAGGCCGCCGAAGCACCGCTGTCCGCCGACCTGAAGGCCCGGCTGGACGACCTGACATCCGGGTACCGGAAGGGTGACGCGGCCCGCTGATGAGCGGCGAACTGGACGACCTTCTCCGGATTGCGAGGCGGGCCGCTGCCATCGCCGGTGAAGTGATCATGCCGCTCTATCAGTCCTCGCTGACGGTCGAGCTGAAAGCAGACCGCACGCCAGTGACGCTCGCTGACCGGCGCGCCGAAGAGGCAGTGCGCGCTTTCATCGAAGCCGAGTGCCCGTCGCACGGCATCATCGGGGAGGAACTGGGCGAGAAGCCCGGCGACGGCAGGTTCCGCTGGGTCCTGGACCCGATCGACGGGACGAAGTCCTTCATCCACCAGGTTCCGCTGTTTGGGACGCTGATCGCGCTCGAACGCGATGGCGAGCCTGTCGTGGGGGTCATCGCCTGTCACGCGGTGGGTGAGACGGCGTATGCCTCCAAAGGCGGCGGTGCGTTCCTCAACGATCGCCCGGCGCGCGTCTCAGGCGTGACGGCGCTCGCCGACGCAACGCTCAGCATGACCAGCTATCACAGTACCGAGACGCTGCATTCCGGTGGCTACCACCGGCTCGTCGCTGCCTGTGGCCTCGCGCGCGCCTGGGGCGACTGCTATGGCTACCTTGCGCTCGCGGCGGGTCGCGTCGACGTGATGCTGGATGCCGAGATGAACCTCTGGGATGTTGCCGCGCTCTGGCCGGTCGTGACGGAGGCAGGTGGACGCCTCTCAACCTGGGAAGGCGAGAATCGCATCGGCGACAGCGTCATCGCAACGAACGGATTGCTGCACGAATCCGTCCTCGCCGCCCTTCGCGGATGATCCTCGAGGCACACAAAAGGCGCGGCCAGTAGTCCGCGCCTCTGTGGGTCCCTCTTGGCAGCCGGCGTTATGCCTTGCCGATTTTGAACATCTTGGTGCTGCATTCGGGGCAGGTGCCCTGGGTTGCAGGCTTGCCGTTCTTCATGGTGATGACAGCGGGGTTCTTCATTTCCCGCTTGACGCGGCACTTCAGGCAATAGGCTTCCATGGATGATCCTCCTTCAGTCTCCCGCCCGTGGCGAGACCAGTGTCAGGTGTTGAAAATGATTTAGCGCTTAAGCGTTTGCGCAAAGACCACCTGACATGAGTCGGATGATACCGCGGAAGCCACACGTGTCAAGCGTAGATCGTATCTGAACACTACATAAGTTTGGCATTTTGCTCGCGAAACACCTTTATTGGCCGAATCTGGCCGCTCTCAGCCACCCGACCCACTGCGATGAACTGCCCACTGGCGTCGTAGATTCGCGCCACATCGGCCGCGCGTATTGCCGGGCACGGTGCGGTTGTAATGCCCGCTGCGATACTGGCGGACGTATGTTCGCCCACGATTGCAGCCTCGAAATCGGTGATGCCGTCGTCCGCTGGGCGAACGACCTCCGCCAGCTCCCCCGCCGCTGCGATGCGCGCAAGCGCGTCGAGTGTGATCGCCTCGGCCACCGCGAAGCCGCCCGCATGGGTCCTGCGCAGCTGCGACAGGTGCGCGCCGCACCCCAGCGCTTCACCAATGTCCCGCGCGAGGCTGCGCACGTAGGTGCCGCTGCCGCAGAGGACATCTATCCGGAGGCGATCGGGCGCAAGTGGCGTCAGGTCGAGGCTGCGTACCACCACTTCGCGCGGTGCCAGTTCCAGGGCATCTCCGCGCCGGGCGGCCGCATAGGCGCGCTGGCCTTCCACTTTGACGGCGCTGTAGGCGGGAGGTCGCTGTTGCAGGACACCGGTGAACGTCGCCTCGATACTTCTGAGCCGGTCCGTATCGATCGCGGGAACCTCCCGCTGGCTGAGGACCATCCCCTCGGCGTCATCGGTGTCGGTGGTGGCGCCGAGCGTGATCTCTCCCTCGTAGCGTTTGTCATGGAGAGTCATGTACTCGACCAGTCGCGTTGCTTTCCCCAGGCAGGCGATGAGCAGGCCCGTTGCCATCGGATCGAGTGTGCCGGTGTGCCCGATACGCCGCTGGCCCGTTATCCCTCGCGCCTTTGCGACGATGTCGTGGCTTGTCCAGCCGGCCGCTTTGTCGATGAGGAGGATCCCGTCGAGGTCGCTCGCGGGCCGTCGCATCCGGCTAAGGCTCGCCGGGGCCGGGGTTGATTTCGTGAATCAGCGTCGCGAGGCGTGCCCCCCGTTCGATGGACGGATCGAAGCGGAAGGACAGCTCCGGGACGCGCCGCATGTCGAGCCGGTGCATGAGTTCGGTCTGGAGGAAATGCGCCGCTCGTTGGAGACCCTTGAGCACCTCGTCGCGCTCCGCCTCATCACCGAGGTGCGACACGAACACGGTGGCGTGGCGGAGGTCCGGCGACACTTCCACGTCGATGATCGTGGTCAGGCCCAGCGAGACGCGCGGATCCTTGACCTCACGCTGAATGAGATCGCTCAACTCCTCGCGGAGCAGGTCGTTTACGCGGCTCGTGCGCCGGGTCATAGGAGTGACTCCTTCCGGGAAGGCAGGGACGGCCGGACTAGTTCACCCGCTCTTCGTGAACGAATTCGATGACGTCGCGTTCCAGGAACTTGTCGAAGCTGCTCAACACGATGCCGCACTCGTACCCGGTCTGGACCTCGCGGACGTCGTCCTGGAAGCGCTTCAGCCCTTCGCACTTCGATTTCGCGATCTCCTGGCCGTTGCGCAGGATTCGGACGTTGGATCCGCGCCGGAGCGTCCCATCCAGGACGAAACTCCCGGCGATCTGGCCGAGGCGTGACGACTTGAAGAGCTGGCGTATCTCGGCGTGTCCGTCGACGACCGTCTGGTAGACGGGCTCGTACATCCCCGCGAGCGCCTTTTCGATGTCTTCGATCACCTGGTAGATGATCGAGTAGCTCCGGATTTCCACGCCTGAGGCATCGGACCGCTTCTTCGCGGATGGGTCGGTCTTCGAATTGAAGGCAATGATGATGCCGTTGGACGCCTCTGCGAGCATCACGTCCGAATCGTTCACGGGGCCCGTTGTCGCGTGAATCACCTTCACGCGGACCTCGGAGGTCGTCAGGCGCTCGAGGGCACCCTTCACGGCTTCGGCGCTCCCGCGCACGTCGGTCTTCAAGATGAGGACCAGTTCCTTGATCTTGCCAGCGCTGATCTCGTTGAACAGCGTGTCGAGGTTCACATGGGCGTGGTCGGTTTGCGCTTCTGACTCTCGTCCGCGTCGCCGTTCGTCGACGATCTGGCGGGCCACCTTTTCGTCGGCGACGACCCGGACACGCTCACCCGCCTCGGGGACTTCTTCGAGTCCCATTACTTCGACCGGTGTCGATGGGCCTGCCTCTTTGATGCGCTTGCCAAGGTGATCGAACATCGCCTTGACCTTGCCGCTGACCTCGCCGACGACGATTGCGTCGCCCTGGCGGAGGGTGCCCTTCTGGACCAGGATCGTGGCGATAGGCCCACGACCGGCTTCCATTTCCGCTTCCACGACCACCGCGGAGGCCGGGCGATTCGGGTTGGCCTTGAGCTCGGAAATCTCGGCAACCAGGTTGATGGCCTCGAGAAGCTCATCGATCCCTGTGCCCTTCGTTGCGGACACAGGTACCGCTACAACGTCGCCACCGAAATCTTCGACGACGATGTTGTGCTCGGTGAGCTGCTGCTTCACGCGGTCCGGGTTGGCGCCCGGGAGGTCGCACTTGTTGATGGCAATAATGATCGGCACCTGCGCTGCCAGCGCGTGGTTGATGGCCTCGATCGTCTGGGGCATGACCCCGTCGTCGGCGGCCACGACCAGCACGGCAATGTCGGTAACCTGTGCGCCGCGCGCACGCATCGCCGTGAAGGCGGCGTGCCCGGGGGTGTCGATGAACGTGATCAGCTTGCCATCGCGCTCCACCTGGTAGGCGCCGATGTGCTGCGTAATCCCGCCCGCCTCTCCGGCGGCGACGTGCGTCTTCCGGATCGTGTCGAGCAGGCTCGTCTTGCCGTGGTCGACGTGTCCGAGGATGGTCACCACCGGTGGCCGGAGGACGAGCGTTGAGGGGTCGTCTTCGGCCTCTTCTTCTTCGACTGCGGGAGCGGGAGCAGCTTCTGCCACTACCGCTTCTGACGGATCGAAGCCCAGGTCGACAGCCACGATGGCGGCTGTGTCGTAGTCGATAATCTGGTTCATCGAGGCCATTACGCCGTTCGTCATCAGCCGCTTGATGACTTCAACCGGTGTCACGGCGAGCATGTCGCTGAGCTCTTTGACGGTCAGCGCGGCCGGGAGGCTGATTGCGCGGGGTTTCGTTGAGGTTGGCTGTGCCGTCATTGCAAATCGCTTTCTTCGTCGGCCAGGAGCGACATGGCAAAGGCGCGTAGCGCCTCCATATCTTCCGGTGCCGGGGTGATCTTCAGTGCGTAGTTCATGGTACCGCCTTTGAGGGCTTTCTCCCAACAGCTCCCCAGCCGGTGGAGATAGGCGCCTCGGCCGTTGGCTCTGCCCGTCGGGTCGATGACAACGTGTTGATCAGGGGTTCGGACGATGCGGACGAAGGTCCGCTTGCCCTCTTCCTGGCGGCATCCTATGCAGGTCCGTTGGGGAACGGGGCGTGGTCGCAGGCTCCGGGCCGGTTTCGCGGCGCCCTTCATCGGGAGCCCCTTAATGGATACGCCCGGAGTAATCGATCTCTTCCATATCTTCGTCTGTCTCTTCGACAAAACGAGAGGCGCGCCGCGTCTTCTTGGCGGCAGCCTTCTTCGTGGCGTCCTCGGGCTCTTCCTGGCGCACCGGGAGCACATCCTCGGCGAAGCGGATTGCAGAGGGCCGGGCCTCTGGTACCACCGTCGTCGGGATCTCGTACTCCTCTTCGTCGCCCTCTTCCTCGCCGTAGTCCTCGGATTCGCGCGTCTCGCGGTCGGGCACTTCCATCTGGGCCAGCGCCGCCGGGAAATTCAGTTCTTCTTCGGATTCGGTGCCAGTTGCCGCCGTGGCGACCGGTACCGCTTCCTGGATGGTCACAGCCGGCAGTTCCACGCTGGCCGCCGCCGCGACTTCTTCGGCTTCTTCGATGATGTCGATGTCGGGGGTCTCGCCTGGGGCGAACGGCTCGAACAGCGTGCTCATGGGAGTCTCGCCTTCTGGCGTTTCCTGCATGGTCTGGCTGTGGATATCGATCCTCCAGCCGGTCAGCTTCGCGGCGAGGCGGGCATTCTGCCCCTCTTTGCCGATGGCGAGAGAAAGCATCCGGTCCGGCACAACGACGGTCGCAAGTCGCTCGTCGGCGTCAATCGTGACGTCGAGGACCTGGGCCGGGCTGAGCGCGTTCGAGACGAAATTGGCGGGATCGGGGTCGTACTTGATGACGTCGATTCGCTCGCCGGTCAGTTCGTTGACGATGTTCTGGATGCGCGATCCGCGCAGCCCCACGCACGCCCCAATCGGGTCGATGCTGGGGTTTCGCGAATAGACCGCCACCTTGCTGCGGTGGCCGCCTTCGCGGGCGATCGACTTTATCTCCACCGTGCCGTTGGAAATCTCAGGGACTTCCATCTCAAACAGGCGGCGCAGCAGGCTTCGATGGCTGCGGCTGACGATCACCTGCGGGCCCTTCTGGGCCTTCTGGACCTCGAGGATGATCACCTTCACGCGCTGGCCAGAGCGCAGGTGCTCGTTCCTGACGGTCTCGCTGAACGGGAGTACCGCTTCTGTTCCCTTGTTCAGTTCGATGATCGACTGGCGGGGCTCCACGCGCTGCACGGTCCCGACGACGATCTCGCCTTCTTTTCCGGCGTATTCGTCGAAGACGGCGTCGCGCTCCGCCTCGCGCAGGCGCTGCAGGACGACCTGCTTCGCGGTTTGCGCGGCGATACGCCCGGCGTTCTCCGGGGTCTTCTTCTCAAAGTCGAGGATGTCACCGGCCTTAGCGTCTGGCTTCCAGCGCTTGGCATCGGTGACGGAGATCTCGAGGTTCGGCTCTTCGACCTCGTCGACAACTGCTCGCTGCTCGTAGGTGTGGAAATCGCCTGTTTCCCGGTCGATCCGGACGTAGATGTTCGGGGCGTTCTCGCCCTCACGCCGGAAAGCGGAGGCAAGCGCCGCCTCGACCGCTTCGAGGACGACCTCCTTCGGGAGGTTCTTCTCGGCGGCGAGCTGGCCGATCGCAAGCAGAAAATCGTTCTTCATAGCTTCTTTCAGACCTCAACAAAAAAGTGGGCCGATAGCCCACTCTCATGAGAATGCCTTCGCCGCGCAGTATATCACGACGCTGCACGTGCGAATGGGGCCTTCTTTTCAAATGTGAGGGCGCTTTTCCCGCCGCAATTCGCGGCGCCCTCAGCTTCTCGCCAGGATCTCCCGGACCTTCGCCACGACGGCCTCGATCGCCACGATTTCCGTCGCTCCGCTGCGCCGTTCCCGGACCTCGATCCCACCCCGCTCCAACGCCCGCGGGCTGATGGTCAGGCGCACAGGTATTCCAAGCAGATCGGCATCCTTGAACTTGATCCCGGCCGAATCGCCGCGGTCGTCGATCAGCGCCGTTAGCCCTGCCGCGTCCAGCGCGGCCTCGATCCCGGTCACCGTTTCCTGGACCGTCGCCTGCTCGAGGTTGAGGGCAACGATGTGTACGTCGTAGGGCGTGACATCGGTTGGCCAGATGATCCCGTTCGCGTCGTGGTTCTCTTCGATCACGGCTGCGAGCATTCGCTCCACGCCGATCCCGTAGCAGCCCATCACGACGGGGTGCCGCTCGCCGGAGTCATCCAGGTACTGCACGCCCATCGCCTCTGAGTACATGGTCCCGAGCTTGAAGACGTGCCCCATCTCCATGCCGCGCCGCGTTTCGAGGGCTGCCCCGCACTTCGCGCAGGCATCGCCCCGCCGGGCGAGCGCGATCTCGGCCACCAGGTCCGCCTGCCAGTCGCGTCCGTAGTTCACGTTCCGGAAGTGGAAGTCGACCTCGTTTGCCCCGGCGACCAGGTTCACCGCATCGACCGCGCTCGGGTCTGCCACGATCTTCATGCCCTTCAGCCCTATGGCGGACGCGTAGCCGGCAACCAGGCCCGCTGCCCGGACCATCCCGTCGTCCATTGGCTCGAGCTCGGTCGCCTTCAGGACGTTCTTGAGCTTGATCTCATTTACGTCCAGGTCGCCGCGGATCGTCACGAACACGGGCTCCCCGTCGATGCGGTAGAAGACCGCCTTGGCCGTCTGGCGAGCGTCGATGTCGAGGAACCCCGACAGTTCGGCGATCGTCTTGCGGTCTGGCGTCGCGACCTTTTCGAGCGGCGCGGCTGTCCCGGCGACGGCGGGAGGCTTCGCGAAGTCGGCCTTCTCGGCGTTGGCCGCATAGCCGCACCCCGGGCAGAGCAGGATCTCGTCCTCGCCGTTCTCGGTCAGGAAGATGAACTCCTGGCTGTCCTTGCCACCGATCGCGCCTGAGTCGGCCTCGACCGGCACGACCGGCACGCCGGCGCGCCGGAAGATGCGCGTGTAAGCCTCGAAAGCGAGACGGTAGGACTCGTCGAGCGCTTCCCAGTCGGTATCGAAGCTGTACGCGTCCTTCATCGTGAACTCGCGCAGCCGAATGAGGCCGCCGCGCGGACGCTGCTCGTCGCGGAACTTGGTCTGGATCTGGTAGAGCGTGACCGGCAGGTCGCGGTAGCTCTGGATCGTGCGCGAAGCGAGGAAGCTGACCGCCTCCTCGTGCGTGGCGCCCAGCGCAAAGCCTCGCTCCTTGCGGTCGGAGAGCCGGAAGAGGGTATCCCCCATCGACTTGTCGCGCCCCGACTGTTCCCAGAGTTCGATCGGGTGGAGCGCCGGGAGGTGGATCTCCTGTGCGCCGCTGCGGTCCATCTCCTCGCGGATGATCGCTTCGATCCGCCGGATTACTCGCCAGCCAACCGGCGTGAAGCAGTAGATGCCGGCCGCCAGGGGGGTAATCAGCCCCGCCCGGAGCAGGAGTTGATGGCTCGGGAGGTCGGCATCGGCCGGCGGCTCGCGCAGTGTCTTCAGGAGCAGCCTGCTCATCCGCATCGGTGGTACCCCGGGTGGTGTGGTTCGTTGAACGTTGCGATGCGAAGCGGGCTCAGGTCAAGCGCGTCGCGGCCGTTCCAGCTCCGCGGAGTCGAGGATGAGCGTCACCGGGCCGTCGTTCGCCAGTTCGACCTGCATCTCCGCCCCAAAGACGCCCCGTTCGCAGCGGATTCCCAGCGCCTCGACGGATGCGCAGAACGCCTCGTAGATCGCTTTCGCCTCGTCTCCGGGTGCGGCGGCATCCCACGATGGTCGGCGTCCCCGGCGCACGTCGCCGTACAGCGTGAACTGGCTCACGCAGAGCACCTCGCCGCCTGCTTCGGCCAGAGACAGGTTCATCCGACCGTTGGCGTCGTCGAACAGGCGGAGTTCCACGACCTTCGCCGCGAGCTTCGTACCCGTGGCGACCGTGTCGCCGTGGGTCACACCGAGGAGAATGAGGTAGCCCTTGTGGACACGCCCGACGACCGCCCCGTCGACCCGGACCGCCGCACGGCTCACTCGCTGGACGACGGCTCGCATTCGAAATGGATCGAATCAGGAAGCGGCGGCTTCGCCTGAGCTGGCGGCCTCTGACTTCTTCGCTTCGGGTTTCTTCGCCTCGGCTTTGGCCGGTTCTGCCTTTGCCTCGCTCGGGGCACTCTCGCTCTCGGACTTCGAGCTGCTGTCGGTGCCCTCGGCCGCCGGGTTCTTGCCCTTGCTGTCTGTTACGTAGAAGCCGCTGCCCTTGAAATGGACCCGCGGTGCATGCAGCACACGCTTCGCGGTGCCCTTGCCACATTCGATGCACTTTTGCGTCGTCTCGGCGTCAAAGCCCTGGCGCAACTCGTACGTGGCCTCGCACTTGGGGCAGTGATATTCGTAAGTGGGCATTGGACTACCTCGTGGACGGGCGGACAGGGCGGAGCGTGACGTAATCATCCCGACGTTAGCAGTCGGGTGTCAACAGTGCTAACCATGCGAAGCGAAGCGGTTTGCTCGGCGCTGTCAGGCCACGTCTGCGACGATGTGGCCCTCGAAGACGGTAATCGGAATGCCAAACACCTCGGCGACCCGCCGGACCGTGGAAAGTTTGGGGTCCACTCCCCCAGCCTCCAGGCGGGCGATTGTCGATTGGCTGGTGCTCATCTTCAGTGCAAGTTCTTGTTGGCTCATGCTCCGCGCCTCCCGGAGTTCCCGTACCCGGCAACCAAACTCATATGACAGCCGCGCCTTGCGGTAGCCCTCGCCAACTTCGGCGGAGTCGCGTGCGGACTTGAACTGCTTCCAGGTCACCATCCAGGTCTCCTCACTTCGCGGTGTGTTCCGCCGCGAGGCATCTCTCCATCGCGCGCCTCGCCCGGTCGATCTCCACTGGTTCGCGTCGTCCGGTCTTTGGGAAGACCGTCAAGAGGACTATCCGCCGTCCTGTCGCGATGAAGTACGACACTCTCCAACGACGTCCGCCAACGTAGAACCGCAGCTCACGAACCTTGCCATCCAGTTGCTGTGTATACGGTTCCCCGAGCTGTGGCCCCTCGTTGGCGAGCAAGTCGATGGCGAATGCAGCCTGTCCAAACGCGTGTGCAGTGAGCGATGCCAGCCAGCTCTCGACTTCCGGTTCGAGTTCTACCTCTCCCCACACGTCTATAGCATGCGTGGCATATATCACGCACGCAATACTGGCCGAGGAGGCACAAGAGCCGACGACCCGTATTATTGGGCTAACGGAGAGGTGGCCGAGTGGTTTAAGGCGCGCGTCTTGAAAACGTGTGAGCGAAAGCTCCGGGGGTTCGAATCCCTCCCTCTCCGCCACTCAATTCCCATACGAACTCGCCTGCAACCGGGAGGCGAATCACGACTACCCGGACCTACAGACTGCTCCGCTACGCCGCCACGTTCGGGAACGTGGTCTTCGTCCTCTGGATGCTCGTCAACGGTATCGACGAGGGTTTCAGAGGCTCAACCGGCCCCCAGATCGCCTCGTATATCGGTCTGACGGTCCTGTTGGGGCTCAATACGCTTCTGATCTACCGCAAGGGGTAGGTGGGCGAGCTTCCTGCTCAGGAGAGGTCGCGCTTCAGCTTCTCGAACTCTTCCGCGTTGATTTCGCCTTTGGCGTAACGCTGCTTTGCGATCTCCAGCGCGGCGTTGTGCGCGGCGTTTGAACCGGAATCGTGCCGGTGCTCATGTCGGCTGAACGACACGATCCCCCATGCAATGAGGCCGACCACCACCAGCCAGAAGAGCGACATCCAGACGATCATCACCCACGACCAACCGCCGCCCCACCCCATGTGGTCGCCGTCTCGCCACATCTGGGGCGCGTCGGATGTCACGCCGTGGGTGGCGCCGCTCGTCGCGCTCGCCGACAGGTCAACCATGATGAGTCCATTACTCGCAACTGCTGTTGTCATAACAAAACTATCGTCGCCCAACTGGCATGTGTGCGCCATGGTCAAGCGGGTGGGACCTTCCCGCCCGCTTGACCGGGCTTCGCCGGGATGTGTCGGGGTGAGGGCTCAGGCGGCGTAGCGACCGAGCACGTTGAACATTTCTAGCCCTTGCTGGAGATCGGACCATTTCGCGATCAACTCAGCTTCGAATGTGTTGCGAACCGCGGAGCCATCTCATCGAGGATTGACCCCAGCGAACGTTCCCCATCCACCAGCTTCAGGAAGGCTCGCCGGAAGGGGTCGAGCAAGAAGCGGAACTGTAGCGCGTCGAACTCGAATGCCAGCTCGCGCCGGGTTTCGAGCTGCGGACGGACGATCGCCTCTACACCCTCGATGAGCCATGTCGGTACGGCGGTCAGGTCGTCGAGGGCCGGTGGTGGTGGGGTCTCCTCCTCAACACGCGCGACGAAGAAGGTGTGCTTCATCAGTCGGCCGTTGAACAGTTCCGCCGCGGCTTCGCGTTCTGGCTGCGAAAGACCGGACATGTCCACCCGCGGCGCGTAGTACTCCGGCTGGTACTGGTAGGGGAGGAGCCAGCTCGCGAGCCGCATGTCGACCGAGGCCAGCCACTCGTAGACGTCAGGCACCGTGTAGGCGCGGTCCTGGGGATGAAGCAGCAGGTCGAAGAGGCCTGCGTCGCCCTGGGCGCTGATTTCACCGGTCCAGCTGTCCTTCCCGAGCTGGGCCCAGTGCGTCGCGTGCAGTCCGGAGAGCGTGTTTCGCACGATGCGGATGCGTTCTGCCGTGGGCAGCGTCGGCGGCGCGATGAGCTTGAAGAGGCTCTGGAGCTGGTAGATCGCGGTGCGGCCGTACTGCCCGTACACCATGATTCCGGCGCCGCCGCCAGGCTTGAGGATATCGCGAATCGCGGCCAGCCCGGCAGCTGGCGAAGGCATGTGATGAAGCACTCCAGCGGACACCACGTAGTCAAACGGCTCAAGGCCGAGGGACGGCAGTTCTTCGATCCGGCCCTGCAACAGGGTCAGGTTGGACAGCCCCCGCGCGGCAGCCCGCGTCCGCGTGATCTCTAGTGACGCCTCGGAGAGGTCGATCCCGACGACCTGCCCCCCTACTTTCGCGAGCTGCATTGCCATGAAGACAGCGTTGTCGCCGGTGCCACAGCCCGCGTCGAGCGCGCGGAATCCGCTGTCCACATGGCGCCGCCCTCCCCAGAGGGAGTGCGCCACAAACGTAAGTTCGGCCAGGGTGGGGTGATGGATCTCCTGCAACTCCCGCCGCGGATCGCGTGGCGGATAGGGCAGCTCTTCGTACTGTTCGCGAACGGTCTGGATTAGCGTCATCGCGTTCCATGTTCCGCCGTTTGCGGAAGGGCACCTATTACGCGAAACGCTGAGACTGCGGGGGGAAAACCACCACGGTTCGCATTTTCGGCAACTTATCGCATTCGCTCGGGTCGCCGGGCGCTGCCCGTAGGCCTTCGGCGCTGTACGCTTCGCAGCGCATATTTTTCCCGGAGATCGCTCGCATGAAACTGCACGAATACCAGGCCCGTGAACTGCTCGCCCAATATGGCGTCGCTGTACCGAAGGGACGCGTCGCCGAAACGGCGGCCGAAGCAAAGGCAATCGCGCAGGACCTCGGCGGCAAGGTCGTGGTGAAAGCGCAGATCCATGCCGGCGGACGCGGCAAGGGCCGCATGGTCGCGCAGAGCGAAACTGCCGCGATGTTCGACAAACTCAAGAACGACCCGGCGAACAATGCCGGTTCTGTGCGCGGCGAGCGGGTCGGTGGCGTCCGCCTTGCCAACACGGTCGAGGAGGCCGAGGCTGCCGCGAAGGCGATCCTGGGGAACTACCTCGTCTCCATCCAGACCGGTCCCGAAGGCAAGCTCGTTAAGCACGTCCTCGTGACCGAGCAGTCGGATGTCGCCAAGGAGTACTACCTGGCCATCATCATCGATGGCGCCCAGGCCTGCCCGCTGATCATGGCCTCCACCGAAGGTGGCCAGGAAATTGAAGTGGTCGCCCACAGCAACCCCGGCGCGATCCTCCGCCTCCCCGTGAATCCTGGTGCTGGCTTCCAGCCCTACGTCGGTCGCACTCTCGCTGCCCAGCTCGGTTTCAGAGGCCCGCAGGCCGACCAGTTTGCGAAGCTCGCTGAGGGCCTCTACAAGTGCGCTCTCGGCACCGACGCCAGCCTCGTCGAGATCAACCCGCTCGTCGTTACGACTGACGGCACGGTCATGGCTCTCGATGCCAAGCTGACCATCGACGACAACGCCCTCTTCCGCCACAAGGACCTGGAAGCCCTCCGCGACAAGAGCGAAGAGGACCCGCTCGAGGTCAT
>DATCGT010000031.1:0-18470 GCA_036508775.1 Tepidiformaceae bacterium
GAGGTCATTGGTGCTTCTCAAGCCAACGCCCGCTGAAAAGCAGGAGATTACCCTCGCCGACACGGACGAAAGCGGGAGACTTGGCCACTTCGTTGTGGATACCCTGCGTGCCGAAGGTGAGCGGGGCGTTCTCGAGTTCCCATCGGAGGCCGTTGGTGGTGACACCCACACACGTGCCGAGCGCCACCAGCGAGACCACTGTCCCCGGGGGCGATGCGATCGTGGCTTCGCCATCCACAAGGCTCACTTCGAAGTAGTCGTCGATCAGCCGAACGCGCGCCTTGCCGCGAAAGCGTGTGAGCACCGACAGGTTCGCGAGTGCGTGGTCGGCGCGCCCCCCGCCCGCACCGACGATGTCGATTGTCTCTGCTCCGCGTTCCAGGCAGAACTCGACGACTTTCTCAAGGTCTGAGCGATCGGCCTGGGCAACCTGGTGAAAGGTCGTGCCGTGGAGCAGCGAGCGTGCTTTCAGGCTGACCGAATCGAGGTCACCCACCACCGAGTCGACATGAACCCCAAAAGCGATCGCCGTATCAGCGCCGCCATCCGCCGCAACAACAAGGTCAGCGGATTGGAGCAGTTCTGCCACCAGGTCCGCCGACGGCGGCTCCCCGTTCGCGAAGACAAGCGCGTGCATCTGCGCAGGATAGGGTGCCAGCGCTCGGTGAGACCAGCCGTCCGGCACGTGCCAGCCGAGAAAACCGACATGTGCGGTACGATCGACATGTGACAGAACCTCACCTCGAAGCGGCCGGCGCCATTCCACTCCTGACGTCCCTGCAAGCCGCGGACATCCCGGAAGTCGAGGCCATCGAGGTTGCGTCGTTCGAATCGGGCTGGAGCCCAACCGCGTTTCAACGGGAGATGGAGTCCAACCGGCTCGCGCGCTACGTCGTTGTTCGGGAGGCGGGCAGGGCAGAAATCGCGGGATTCGCCGGGTTATGGCTGGTCGTCGATGAGGCCCACGTCGTCACCGTCGCGGTTCGGCCCGAGATGCGGAGGGGCGGATATGGGAGGCTCCTGGTCCACGGCCTGCTGGAACTCGCCCAGGCGGAGGGAATGGCGAACTCAACGCTCGAATGCCGCGAGTCCAATGAGCCGGCGCGCGCGCTCTATCGCGACTACGGCTTCTACGAGGTCGGCAGGCGGGTTCGGTATTACGCGGACAACAACGAGGATGCGATCATCATGACGACAGAAGCGTTTGAGAGCGCCGCCTACCAAGATCGCCTTCAGCGGCTGGCGGGCAAACTCCAATCACTGTGGCCGGGACTGCAACTGGCTTCTGGAGAGTCGGCCTGAGGGTTCAGGAAAAACGGGAGGCGAGTTCCCGCAACAGGGCCTCGGCGCGGTTGAGTCGCTCGAGGATGCCCCAGGGGCCGCGGATATTCAGGGTCATGTTCTCGGCCTGTCCGCGAACACCGGGGAGACGCCCGCGTCGTCCCGCCGCCTGGTAGTACCGGGTCAGTTCGTCCGACTCGCTTCCGTAAACGGCGGTGAGCACTTCGAGCGTGCGGGCGTCCCAGCGGTTGTACTCGAACGGGTTGGGGCCGGTGCCGCGAAGCCAGGGGATGCGACCGAGCTGGTCCTCGATGCGCTGCCGGGCACGGGCGGGATCCTGTACTGCAACCATCGAAGCCATTCTAACCACAAGGTTGCCCGTCGGGAAATCGTTCAGGCGGCCCGCGCGCTGTCCAGCTGGTATACCAGGTCGCCCAGGCTGACGAGCGCGCAGATCACCTCCGCGCGCCCGGCCATGGGCACCGCCCGGGCATCCGCGAGGAACCCGCTGATGGCAGCGAGCCCCTCGCCAGAGTAGAACGTCGCCGGGGAGACGAGACCCGTGACGTTTGAACAGGTGACCTGGCCTGCACGATCGCGGCAGGCCAGAGCCAGGGCTACTCTGTTGATGCCATTGGGGCGGCGGGTTCGTCCCAGGGCTTCCCGCACCCAGCCTTCGATCGCGGTTGCGAGAGTACCGTCGTCCCCCTCCGCGGATTCGAAAGTCCAGGCCGCTTCCTGGACCCCGCAGCCCGCCCGTATGAGCTGCTCGACACGACGGCGTGTGGCGCGACTGCGGAATGGTCCAAGCATGCCTCGATGATCGGCGGCCGACCCGGGCGAGTTAGTTGACGTTCGGTTCCGTTTCCGGTGCCGACCCGGGAATACTGGTCCGGGCGTCGCAGCCGCCGTAGACTCGAGAGGCCGATGGACAATCAATTTGAGATCGACCTGGCCGATATCGTCGCTACAATCCGGGCGCACGATGTCGTGGCGATCCGGTTCCTGTCCGTGGGACAGCGCCTGCTCCTGGACTTCCGCTCGACGGAAATCGACGGGCCAGTCGTGCGGGTTGTCGAACCGGTCAAGTCGGTGGAGGAACGCTACGGGCACCTCAAGCAGATACGTCCCCGCTTCCCGGCTCCTCGCCGCATCGTCGCAATCTGGTGGCCCCGGTTCGTCTCCTCGATGGTCGACACCGGGGTCTGGGCGGTGATCATGCAGAGAGTCAGTGACGCCGGCCACGTCGATGCAGTCCACCTGGCCGAGGAGACGCTTGCTGAACTCGCCGCGCTCGAACGAAAGATCGAACAGGACGCCATCCGCGGCACAGGGTTCAAGACGCTTTGGACCGCCTCGCCGACGCAGGCCTGAGCGTAGAACCCCGGCGATTCCGCGCGCTGGTGCGAGAAGCCGTCGCTTCCCTGCCCGCCGACCTTCTCCGTCGCGTCGAGAACGTGGATATCGTGATCCAGCGCCGAGCGACGGCCCGTGATCGCAAACGAGCCGGTGTGGGCGCCGGAGGACTCCTGTTTGGTCTCTACCAGGGCGTGCCACTCACGCAGCGAGGACACCACTACAACCTGGCGCTGCCGGACCGGATCAGCATCTACCAGGAAGCTATCGAAGCCATTTGCCATACCGAAGACGAAGTCCGGGCCGAAGTCCGGAAGACGGTGCTCCATGAGCTAGGCCACTACTTTGGGATCGGTGACGACCGCCTCCGGGACCTCGGAATGAGCTGAGCGGAACCGGGCTTTGCCGGGGGCGAAGGCCGGCGGACATCGTTGACCATGGCGTCCCTGCTCTTTAGGTTGGGGAGGCATGGCAAGCCGTTCGAACGAAGCAGCGTTACGAAGTGGCTTGCGTCCCCCTCGGGCCAACCTGAGCCGTGGCCAACGCCTGATTTTCGTGTTCGCCCTGGTCACCTTCGGACTGGCGTCCGTCTACTCGTCGCTGTCCCTGACGCGACGCATATGGCCTGCGCTCTTCCCGGGGCACGACATCCCCTTCAGCGATGTGATCGACAACCTCACACTGCCGGGGCCGGTCAGCATCGCCGCGCCAGACGCCAATCCGTTCAACCACCGGATCAACCTGCTGATCATGGGCCTCGACCGGCGTCCCCAGGACCCGGAACTCGATAGCTGGCGCACTGACACTCTGATGGTGGCAACCATCGACCCCCTGGCGAAACAGATGAGCGTCCTGAGCCTGCCCCGCGACATGCTGGTCGACATTCACGTCCCTGGCCAGCAACCCTATGAAGACCGTATTAACGATTCATGGGGGGTCGGTATTCAGAACGGTCACACGTTCGAGGCGGGGGCGGCGCAGCTAGAAACTGACCTTCAAGACAACTTCGGAATCAGTATTGACTACTGGGTTCTTCTCGACTTCAAAGGAGTCGAGAAGCTCATCGATGCGCTCGACGGGATTGACATCAACATCCCGCAGGAACTCGCTCTAGGCGCCTGGTATTACACCGACGACGACGTCACGAATCCCCATTTCGTCGCGTTCCCCCCGGGCCCCCAGCACCTCGATGGCTACAACGCTGTCGCTTTCGGGCGGTTCCGAAACGACAGCGACCTCTACCGCGTGAAGCGCCAGCAACTGGTGATGCAGACCGCGCTCCAGAAGGTATTTGCGCGCGGGCTGCTCAACAACCCGCTCGATCTCTGGGATGCATACAGCTCGACCGTCAAGACGGACATCCCGCGCGCCAAGATGCCCGGTTATGCGCTGCTACTCAAAGAAACGAACGGACGAATGAACATGTTCTCGCTGGGCGATCCCGTGAACGGGGTGCCCACTCTCGAGGGGTATACGACGCCCGCGGGGGCCTCTGTGCTGCTCTGGGACCCGCAGAACGTCCAGTACTGGCTGAGTCAGGTGTTCACGAACGCCGCCTACTCGGCATCCACGGTCGAAGTGCAGGACGCCTTCGGCACCAACGATGGTTCGACGGAGGCGACGGCGCTCGGCCGCTACCTGACCTACTCAAAAGGGCTGCCTACCGTCTACCTGGGGCCACAGCTCTCCGCCCAGCCAGATACCAGCGTGACCCTCTATACAGACAACATGCGCCCCCTGGCCGAGGACATCGCCAAGTGGCTCAACATCCCGGCTACGGCGATCAAGTCGGGGACGAAGGTGGAGCCGTCCGACCCGGACGTCGTCATCGTCGTCGGGCAGAACTTCAAGCTGCCCGGGACTTAGCTCCGCACCCCACCAAACCTTGACTACTCCCCGGCCGCAGGGGTTATCGCGGGTTCCGCTGCCATCGCCTTCGGGGGTTCGAGATTGATGTGCGGCAGTGCGCGATCAAGCCACCGCGGCAGCCACCAGTTGGCCTCCCCGAGAAGTTCCATCATCGACGGCACCAGCACCAGCCGAACGATCGTCGCATCGACGAAGATTGCGGTCGCCAGTCCGACGCCAAATTCCTTGATGATGCGCTGGTCGCCGAAGACGAAGGCGAAGAACACGGTGACCATGATTGCCGCGGCGGCGGTGATCACCCGGGCGGTCGCCGTCAGTCCATGACTGACCGCGGTGGAGTTCGTCTTGCCCGAGACATACTCCTCGCGGATACGACTGATGAGGAACACCTCGTAGTCCATCGAGAGGCCGAAGAGGATTGCGAACAGCATCATCGGAAGGAACGTTTCGATTGGACCCTTTTCGATGCCAATCAGGCGTCCTCCCCACCCCCACTGGAAGACGGCGACGAGGACCCCGTAAGACGCGCCAATCGAGAGCAGGTTTACGACTGCGGCTTTCAGCGCGACGAGTAGGGAGCGGAAGACCATCATCAGCAACAGGAAGCTGAGCCCGATGACGCCAAGGAAGAGGAGCGGCAGCCTCGACTGAATGCGCGAGCCGATATCGACGGCCGCCGCGGTCTGGCCGCTGACAAGGACGCGCCCGGGACTGCCCTTCATGGCTGCGGGAATGACGTCTTTGCGGAGGTGGTTAACCAGCGTGCTCGTCACCGGGTCCTGCTGACCGGTGGACGGGATGGCCGTCAGCACGGCGGTGTCGTTCGCCTGGTTGAAGCCCGCCGGGGACACCTGGACGATGCCGGGGGTGCCTGCGATCGCCTGCGTGACGGCGTCGATACGATCAGCGCCACCCTGGCTGAAGTCGCCCACGATAAGGAGGGGACCGTTGAAGCCGGGACCAAACCCGTCCCTCAGGAGGTCATACGCCCGGCGGGTGTGTGTGCTTTTCGGGTTGTTGCCGAAGTCGCTGAATCCGAGATGAAGTGCAAAAAGCGGGGTCGCCAGCACGAGGAGCGCGACCACCGCGGGAACCAGCGTCCAGACCGGATGCCGCTGGATGAAGGTGCTCAGCCGGAACCAGTTGCTGGTCGTATCAACGCCTTCAGTCGAGCGAAGCAGGGGAACGCTCAGGCTATCGATGCGGCGCCCGGCGATGGCGAGCAAGGCGGGCATCAGGGTGAGCGCCACGAGGACGGCGGCACCGACAACGATCGCCCCAGCGGCACCGAGGGCTGCAATGAACGGCAGGCCCATCGCGAAGAGGCCGAGGAAGGCGATCGCGACCACGACGCCAGCGAAGATCACCGAACGTCCCGCAGTGCCAATGGCGATGGCAATCGAATCTTCGACCGAGTGGCCCGTGTGTAGCCCTTCACGGAAGCGGGTAACCACGAGGAGGCTGTAGTCGATGCCCACACCGATGCCGATCATCGCGGCGAACTGAGGCGAGAACTGCGGCAACGGCGCGAAGTTCGCGACCAGGGCGAGGATGGCGAAACCCGTCCCAAGCCCGAAGAGTGCCGCCAGGATCGGGAGGCCCATGGCGATGACCGAGCCGAACGCGATGAGCAGAATCACAACGGCGGCACCCAGTCCGACGGCCTCGGAGCTGAAGCTGAACCGTTCGACCGCGGCGACCGCATTGCCCCCGGCTTCCACCCGGAGACCGCTGGTATTCGCCTGGTCCACCATCGCGACGAACGTCCGGATCTCGGCCAGGTTGAGGTTCTGGGCCGTGGCACGCCACTGCACCGAGGACCGTGCGATCTTCCCGCCGGCCGCGATGAGGGCGGGCTGATCGTAAGGCGAGTCAACACTGGAGACGTCCGGGAACTGCTGGACCTGGGCAATCAGCCCTTCGATTTGCTGGCGGACCGCCGGGTCAGCGATGCCGGCATCAGCCTGGAAAACCAGGTCCGAACTGTCACCGGAGCGGGCGGGGAAGCGCGCCTGGAGGATATCCTCGGCGGCCTGCGCCTCGGAACCGGGGAGCTTGAAGCTGTTCGAATACTGGCCCCCGAACTGATTCATCGCGACCAGGAGCAGTACCAGGATCACAATCCATGAGCCCAGCACCAGCCAGCGTCGCCGGTACGCGAACCGGGCCCAGCGTTCGAGAGAGCTCATGGAGTGAGAACGTTGAGAAGGGGTGAGTGCGGGCAAGAAGTCCTCCGTAGATATGCAGGTGCCGAGAACAAAGGAGATTTAGCAGAACCGCTCGGCGCGTTCGTGACGGGTGATTGAACACTGAGGGCTTCACTCTGTGCCCGTTTCATCCACCTCACGACACCGAAATCGTTCGCTAGATGCCGCTACGAAACCATGGTAGGCGAAGTCGAGCCTTCGACCGACCACCCCGGAATTCGAACGCGAAAGGAGCCTTTCCGAAACCGTCCGCGTGGCATGGACTCGCGACGGTCTTTCAGCCGCTCGCTGATGCTTAACCAGCGAGGGGTTCGTGGTTGATATAATCTATGGAACGCTCGGACGGCTACTGTCCGACGATCAGCTGCCCACTCACAGAATTCTGACCGCGGAGAAACGGCCCGTGGAAGACCCCAAGATCGTTGCTGAGCGCATTCTCGATAACATCGAGACGGTCATCGTCGGGAAGCGCGCCGAACTGAAGCTGGCCGTCACGGCACTGCTCTGTGGCGGGCACATGCTCATCGAGGACGTGCCGGGCGTCGGAAAGACGATGCTTGCCCGGGCTCTCGCGGCCTCAACCGGCTGCAACTTCCGCCGGATTCAATTCACGCCCGATCTGCTCCCGAGCGATATCTCGGGAATATCGATCTATAACCAGAAGACAGGGGATTTCGAATTCCGGCCGGGACCAATCATCGCGCAGATTGTCCTGGCCGATGAGATCAACCGGGCCACCCCGAAGACCCAGTCGGCGCTGCTGGAGGCGATGGAAGAGCGGCAGGTTACCGTCGATGGCGTAACCCATCGGATGCCACAGCCGTTCATGGTCATGGCCACGCAGAACCCCATCGAATACGAAGGCACCTTTCCGCTCCCGGAAGCACAGCTCGACCGCTTCCTCGTTCGCGTCTACCTCGGGTACCCCAGCCCAGCCGACGAGGTCATGGTGCTCGACCGGCAGCAACTCCAGCACCCGATCGACGCGATCGGGCAGGTCACCGACGCGAACGAGATCCTGCAGCTTCAGAAGGCAGTGAAGGAGATCTACGTCGATCCGCTGATCAAGCAGTACATCGTGGCGCTGGCGAATGCCACCCGTGAACACGAAGCGGCATATCTCGGGGCAAGCCCTCGCGGCTCCCTCGCGCTCTTCCGGACGAGCCAGGCGAGGGCGCTGCTCGACGGCCGGGATTTCGTGACACCCGACGACGTGAAGGACCTCGCTCTCGGCACGCTCGGGCATCGCATCCTTCTGAGCCCCGGGGCCAAGGTGAAAGGAACGACTGTCGCCGACGTGGTCGCCCACTGCCTCTCGCGTGTCCCCGTGCCAGGCTCGAGAGCGCGCATCTAGCGCCCCATGACGAAGTTCCTCAGGGCAGCGCTGGCGCCGGAACACCGAACCCTCGCATTTGCCGGTTTCGTGCTGCTGTTCGCGATGTTCTGGGCGTGGGGAACCGGCTTCTGGCTGCTCTTTCGCCTCGGGTACGTCCTGGCGTTCGGCATCGCCGCCGCGTGGATACTGAGCTGGTACAACGCACATCGAGTAGAGGCCACGGTTGAACGCCGTACGACCCGAGCGCAGGTCGGCCAGGAGGCACAGGAAGTCATCCAGGTGCGCAACCGTGACTTCTTTCCAAAGCTCTGGCTCGAGGTCGAAGATCCCAGCGGCCTGCCGGGACACAGGTCAAAGCGGGTCGTGATCATCCCGCCGCGCCGGTCCCGGAACTGGATCGTTTCGACGAAACTCCTGCGGCGGGGCGTCTACGACTGGGGCCCCCTGCAGCTCACCAGCACCGATCCGTTCGGCTTCTTCAAACGCGTCCGCCGGCTCGGTGGGGCGCAGCAGATCCTGGTCTACCCGCCGGTTGTCGACCTTCCGCACTTCACGGTCCCCCCGGCCAACCTGCCCGGCGAGGGTCGCTTCCGAAGACGAACGCACTACGTGACGCCCAACGCCAATGGCGTGCGGGAATACGCACCGGGCGACGCCTTCAACCGCATCCACTGGAAGACGACGGCGCGCACCGGGGAGTTGATGGTGAAGACCTTCGAACTCGACCCCTCGAGCGACATCTGGGTAATCCTCGACATGGAACGGCGGGTCAACGCCGGCTCCGGCGAAGAAAGCACTGAAGAGTACGCGGTCACGATCGCGGCGAGCATCGGGCGCCACTACCTCCTCGACAACCGCACGGTCGGACTCATCAGCTTCGGCCGCGATCTCAAGATCATCGAGCCCGAACGCGGGCAGCAGCAGCTAACGCGGATACTGGAGACGCTTGCAACGGTGCAGGCTGTAGGAGACGCACCGCTCGGGAACCTTCTCCTGGAAGAGCAGCGTCACTTTGGCCGTCACACGACGCTGGTGATTGTCACCGCCTCAACCGACGACCACTGGCTGACCGCCATCCAGTCGCTCACTCAGCGAGGGGTTCGAGCCGCGGTCGTGCTCCTCGACCCGACGACCTTCGGGAGTGACCGTTCGCCGCTCCTCCTCTTCGGTGAGCTGACCGCCAGCAACATTCTCACTTATGTCATCGGGAAGGGTGACGACCTGTCACTTGCGTTGAGTCCAACGTCAGGAGTTGCGGCATGGCAGAGATGAACCTGCCCATGAACCGGTCCACCGGGCGACGGATTGGCTCCGCAGCCATCAACGCTCCCCGGCTCGTCATGAGCTGGGAGGACTGGCTGACCCTGGCGGCAGCTCTTGTCACCTTCCTGAGCATCGCCATCTCGATCCAGAACGCTCATTGGGTCCAGGACATGCCACCGCTCGTCCCAACGGCGATGGCGGGGCTCCTAATCGGCATGATCGCTGCCCGAATTCGCTTCTCGTCGATCGCTATCCACCCGGTGGCGCTGGTGCTCGGCGTAGTTGCGATCGCACTGGTCGTCCAGACCTATGCCGACGGGGTGACGGTCCAGGAGCGGCTGGTCGACGTCCGCGAGCGAATGTACGCGTGGTTCGACGTCGTGCGATCCGGAGACATCAGCAACGACAATCTCCCATTCATTGTGCTGGTTCATTCGATCTGCTTCCTGGCCGCGTACATGGCCTCGTGGTCCCTGTATCGCTGGCGCAACGCCTGGGTTGCGGTAGTCCCCGGCGCAGCTGTCCTCCTCGCGAACATCAGCCTTCAGCAAGGGCAGCCGAGCGGGGCGTTCATCATCTTCCTGTTTGGTGCGCTCCTCCTAGTTACGCGCGTACATCTCCAGCGCCTTCAGGAGAAGTGGACCCGCGAAGGAATCGAGTACCCGGAATTCATCAGCGTCAGCGCCGGTCAGCTGACGCTGATACTCACGACGGGGTTGTTGGTGGCCGCCTGGGCCATCCCGCTCGGTAAGCAGGCCAGTGCCGCCAGCACAGTCGCGGACTGGGTGACCTCTCCGTTCACGAGTGAATCAGGCACGTTCAGCCGGCTCTTCCACAACGTGAACTCCCAGAAGGGCGCCAACCTCCACAACTTCGCCGACACCCTGCCAATCCAGAGCAACGTGAAGCTCGGGAACGAGGTCATCCTCCAGGTCAACTCCCCGGAACCCGGGCTCGTGCGCGGGACCAGCTACGACACCTACACCGGGACTGGCTGGAAGGCCACGGGCCGCACCGCAGAGGAGGTGGCGGGCAACGAACTCGCAGCCGATCAGAGCGCAACCGGATACGATGCGCGCAATATCACCGTTCTGAAGGTGACCGTGGTCGATGGCTTCGACACGATCCTGACCGCGGGAACGCCACTCGGGACCAACGTCGCCTCGACTGTCGAGAAGAACCGCGCCTTCAGCGGCGACATCGAACAGTTGCTGTCGAGGCACAGCTTCTCCGCGAACGATACCTACAACAGCTTCGGCACCGAGAGCACCGCAACTTCGGATCAGTTGCAGGCGGCAGGGTCCACGTACCCGGACTGGGTTACGCAGCGATACCTGCAGCTTCCCTCCGAGCTTCCAGCACGCGTCGCCGACGAGGCAAAGACCGTCGCCGCAGGGGCGACCACCCCCTACGACCAGGCCAAGGCCATCGAAACGTTCCTCAGGTCTTTCCCGGCTGACCTGGACGTCCCATCGCCGCCGGCGAAACGCGATTCGGTCGACTTCTTCCTGTTCGACCTGAAGCGTGGCTACTTCGATTACCAGTCGACGGCGATGGCCGTCATGCTGAGGACGCTCGGTATCCCCACACGGGTCGCGGTCGGATACTACTTGGACCCCACGACAGCCCAGGACACCACCTACTCGGTCCGTCGAAGCGATGCCTACTCGTGGGTGGAAGTGTTCTTCCCTCAGTACGGTTGGGTGAACTTCAATCCGACGCAGGACCGTCCCGCCGGTGGGGCGGGCGGCGTTGGGTCGGGGACCGTGGGACAGAGCCCGACCGGAGAAGTTCCCGTGCTCCAGGACCTCTTCAACGACACCGGAGACACTAAACCGCCCGTCGTCACCGCCGCCCTCAGCGAGACCCCTGTGACACATTCCAGCCCGCCGTGGATGCTGATCTGGTCGCTAACTGCAGCACTCGTGGTTCTCGCCGTCAGCACCCTCAGCGCCAGGGTCGCGTGGAACTGGGGGCTGGGCGGTCTCGACAGCCGGTCGAGACTCTGGGCGAGGACGCAGCGGCTGGCCGGCTGGTCAAAGCTCGGCCCGCGGCGCGCAGAAACGCCACGCGAATGGTCACGGCGGATGGGGAGCGCGATCGAGCGGGAGCCCGAAGCGACGAAGCTCGCATCGGTGTTTGAGGAAGCTCGATACGGCCGTGGCGCCGCCCCGCAGGGCGACGACAGCGAGGCCCAGGCCGCCTATCGACCAGTCCGCAACGCGCTGGTCGCTCGCTTGCTTCGGCGCAAGCGGCGATAGCGGGGGAACAGGCGCCTTGGCTAGCCCACATTCCCCCTCCTCACTGAAGGCGGTCATCGCCGAGACACCCCTCGGTTTCGCGGGAGTCGCGCTCTCAGAGACTGGCATCCGCCATGCGACCCTCTTCCACCGGACGCGAGCAGCGGCCTCGGGTGAGCTCGGATCTTGCGGCACTGTCGAGGGACTCGACGAACGCGCGGATGAAGTCATCGGGCTGTTACAGGCCTATGCCGCCGGACGTGCCGATGCGCTCGCAGCGTTTCCGGTGGATCTTCCCCGTGCCGAGCCGTTCCAGCAGGCAGTCTGGAGAACGCTGCGAGAAATCCCCGCCGGGGAGACCCGGACGTACGGATGGATCGCCCGGCGGGTGGGTGAACCTCAGGCCAGCCGTGCCGTTGGCGCCGCGGTCGGCGGCAACCCGGTCCCGCTCTGGTTGCCGTGCCACCGTGTCATCGGCAGCGACGGGACGCTCACCGGCTTCGGCGGGGGCCTGGAAATGAAACGAATGCTGCTTGAGCTTGAGGGAGCGCTCCCCCGACCGCTGTTCGCGGAGCCGAAGGTCGAGGCGGCGGGAACCCGCTAAACATTAAAGAGGATGTTCAGGATGTCGCCATCCTGGACGACGTACTGCTTGCCTTCGGTACGGAGCAGACCCTTCTTCCGGGCTTCTGCCTCGCTGCCCGCCGCCATGAGATCGTCAAAGCGAATCACCTCGGCACGGATGAAGCCGCGCCGAAGGTCGCTGTGAATCTTCCCGGCCGCCTCGGGTGCAGTTGACCCCGCCTCGACTGTCCATGCACGGCACTCATCGGGACCCGCGGTGAGAAAGCTGATGAGGCCGAGGAGCGAATAGCTCACTCGAATGGCGCCGGCCATGCCGCTTTCCGTTACTCCAGCGGCAGCGCGGAACTCGGAGGCTTCGTCCTCTCCGAGTTCGTTCAGTTCCATTTCGAACTTGCCGCCGAACACTGAAACATCGCGACGGGGGCCCTGGTGGCGCGCCCGATAGTCCGCCTCGAGCTCGGCACGCCTCGGGAGGTCGCCTTCGCCGATATTCAGGATCACGAGCAGAGGCAACGTTGTCAGGAACTGAGATCCTTCGAGCAGCTTCCACTCATCGTCACTAATCGACTGGGCACGGATCGGCTCGTCGCGCTCCAATCCGTCCTTGAGCCGAAGCAACAGGTCTTTGAGTCGCTGCGGAGTCTCGCGTTCGCCAGCCTTCATTGACCGGAGTTCCGTCTCGAGCTTCTGCAGCCGCTTTTCGATGATCGCAAGGTCGGCGAACGCGAGTTCGAGGTCCATGGCCTCGATGTCACGCACCGGGTCGACGCTGCCATCGGGGTGTGGAACGGTCTCGTCGTCGAAGGCCCGGACGACGTGAATGAGTGCATCCATCCGGGCGAGGTCATTGATGAACTTCCCGGCCGGTCCTTCGCCCTTCCCGAACGATTCCCCGGCGGCGGGGAAGTCGACGTACTGGATCGTGGCGTAGGTCGTCTTCTTCGGGTGGTACTTCTCGGCGAGGCGGTCGACGCGTTGATCCGGGACATGGACGACGCCGATATTCGGCTGCGTGCTCGAACTGTAGGCGCCAACCTGGGCCGATCCTCGCGTTACCGCGTTGAATACCGTCGTCTTACCTGACCGGGCGAGGCCGATAATTCCTAGCTGCACCGGTCGAGGGTACAGGTCCCCGGGCGGTCAGGACAGCCGGACCTACCGCGCTGACGCCCGGAGACTGGCCCCCTGGCTATCGCGATCGGTCCGGGCACGCTCATATGCGCCCAGGACCGACAGGAGAAGTTCCTCAAGCCGTCCGCGGGTCCACTGACCGTTCCTGCGCTCGGGGCCAGCAGGCACGACCAGGCCACCAGGCGCGTTCGAGATCACCGAGGCCGCGACAGTCCAGTGCCCGCTCCCCGGGTGTCCGCGCTCCTGAAGGGCGAAGTTGACCGAATAAGTGCCAGCCACCGCAAGGCTAAACGCCGGGGCTGCGCCACCGCGCTCGGGGGCCGGACTCAAGCCTATATCGACCGTTGCCCCGTAGATCGTCGCGATCTCCTCAAGCGCATCGCAGGCCCACTCATGAAGGGTGAGGATCAGGTGATATTGCGAGTCGAAGTCGTGGGAACCGGCGAACGACTGCGTCTGGCGTCGTTCGAGCCAGGCATCGCGCAAAGTCTGGACCCGCCGTGCGAATGGTTCGGTGTCCGTTGAGGAACGCATCACGGGACGACTCTACGGCCGGCACGTTTCGACAGGTTTGCAAGCGTGTTACGGCTTCGTTTCGCGGAACGTGATTTGCCTATTGATGCCGGTTCGCAGCGGGCTCAAGAACCGTCCGTGCAAGATTTCACACAGCTTCCGCTTTGTGCTAACCTCTGCCGGGTTTTCCCCACCCGAATCCCGTCATGAGAAATCGGCCGGCCATGCGGTCGGCCTGTAGGAGGCCCGGCAACCGCGTGAACATTATCGTCTGCGTCAAGCAAATCCCAGACCCGGAAACGCCCGCTGCATCGTTCAAGGTAGACGAGGCGGCCAAGAAGGTGCTCCCCGCCCAGGGCATCGCACCTGTCGTCAATCCGTTCGACCCCCAGGCAACGGAGGCCGCGCTGCGGCTCAAGGAAGCCGATGGCGGCGGCAAGGTGACGGTCATCAGCCTTGGGCCCGACAGCGCGCGCGATGCGATCAAGCACGCACTCGCGATGGGCGCCGATGAGGGCGTGCTCCTCAACGATCCCGGCTTTGAAGGCATCGACAACTTCCAGACCGCGGCCATCCTCGCCAAGGCCATCCAGAAGCTCGGTGGCGCCGACCTCATCCTGATGGGCCGCTCCGCAGCGGACTGGGACATGGGCGTCGTGCCGGCTGGCGTTGGCCAGATCCTCGGCGTGCCGGTCGTAACCGTCGCGAAGGCGATTGAGAAGAACGGCAACAACCTGAAGGTCGAGCGCGTCGTGGACGACGGCTTCCAGTCGGTGGAAGTCGCGCTGCCGGCGATCGTCTCGGTCTCGAACGAATTCGGCGAGCCGCGGTACCCGCAGCTCCGCCAGATCATGCTGGCCGCCAAGAAGACCGTCCAGGTGTGGAGCGCGGCCGACGCCGGCGTCGGCGCCGACGAGCTGGGCGCGGGCAATCGCTGGCTCCCGCTCGAGGCCCTCTACGTGCCGAAGATCGAAAGCAACGTCGAAATCATCGAAGGTGAAACGCCAGACGAAAAGGCGCACAACCTCGCCCTGAAGCTTCGCGCGGCGAAGCTGGTCTAAGGAGGACTGAAGCAGTGCCCGGAATTCTCGTCATCGCTCAAACCTCCGAGGGAGCAATCGCCCCCATTTCGTATGAACTGCTCGGCGCAGCCCGGCAACTCTCAAGCCAGGGTGCCGGCAGCGTAACCGCGCTGATCGCCGGCACCGAAGCCCAGGCGAAGGACCTGATCGCGCACGGCGCCGACGCTGCCATCGCCGCCTCGAACGCGGCGCTGCAGGCCGGGACAGTCGACGCCTACCTTCCCGCCGTGGAAGCTGCCATCCAGCAGTCGGGCGCTGACATCGTGCTCCTCGGGCAGACCAGTCTGGGACGCGACCTCGGCCCGGCACTCGCCTTCAAACTGAAGACGGCCGTCGGCATGGACTGCGTCGAACTCAAGATCGCAGGCGGGCGCCTCCGCGCCACGCGCGGCTGCTACGGTGGCAACGCTCGCGCCGAAATCACCTGGAAGTCCGCGATCCAGGTCGCGACCGTCAAGCCCAAGACCTTTGACGGTCTGGCGGCCGACGCTTCCCGGAGCGGCGCCGTCACGACCATCGACAGCGCCGGCGATGCACGCGTCAAAGTGCTCGGAGTCAGCAAAGCCGAATCGTCGGGCATCAAGCTCGAAGATGCCGAAGTCGTCGTCAGTGGCGGCCGAGGACTCGGTGATGAGGGCGCCTTCAAGATGCTCGAGCAGCTCGCCGGGACCTTCAAGGGTGCTGCGGTTGGCGCTTCCCGGGCCGCATGCGACCTGGGCTGGTACCCGCCGTCTCAGCAGGTCGGCCTGACGGGCAAGACCGTTTCGCCGAACCTGTACATCGCCATCGCCATCAGCGGCGCAAGCCAGCACATGGCCGGCATGTCGGGGTCCAAGGCCATCGTGGCCATCAACAAGGACGCCGATGCGAACATGGTGAAAGCCGCCAAGTTCGCCATCATCGAGGACTACAAGAAGATCGTCCCGGCTCTTATCGAAGAGATTAAGAAGCTCGGCTAGCGGTCCTCAACAGCAGACTCGGAGGGGGAGGCCAATGGCCTCCCCCTTTTTGTTACCTCGCGGGCACGGCTTCCAGAAAGCCAGCGAAGAGACGCCTCGCGGCTTCTGAGTCTCCGATCAGGTCCTCTGGGTGCCACTGGACGCCTACGACCCACTGGCCGGGCATTTCAATGCCTTCAACGACCCCATCCGATGACCATGCGACTGCCTGGAGGCCATCGCCGAGCGTCCCGATGGCCTGGTGATGGCGAGAATTCACCTCAAGAGCGTCGGTGCCGAGGATGTCCCTCAGCCTACTGCCGGGCGCGACCTGCACGAGATGGTCGGCAAGCGGACCGTGAACGAGGCTGCCGGGACGCTCATCGGCGATGGCCTGGACCAGCGTGCCGCCGAGCGCGACATTCAGGATTTGCATACCCCTGCAAATGGCCAGGATGGGAAGGCCTCGATCGAGAGCGAGCTTGATAACCTCCATTTCGGCAGCATCGCGCTCGTTCGACACGCCTTTTACGGTCCTGTGTCGCTCCTCGCCGTAGAGAGCCGGATTCAGATCACCACCACCGGTCAGCATGAGGCGGTCCGCGGCGGCCATCATCTCGCGCAGTGTATCCAGGGAAGCTTGCGCCGGGATGATGAGTGGTATACCGCCGGCCAACTCGACCGCGCGGGCGTAAGAGGCATTCAATTGAATTCTCTCGCGCCCCTCAGAGGAGGACGAAGCGGTGAGGGCGACGAGTCGAGGCATCAGTCCCAGTCCTGTGGGAGGCGGCCTTCATGAAGCCGAACCGGCCCGCACCGCGAGTATAGGGGAGACGAAAACATAAA
Source organism: Tepidiformaceae bacterium (assembly GCA_036508775.1). Lineage (GTDB taxonomy): Bacteria > Chloroflexota > Dehalococcoidia > Tepidiformales > Tepidiformaceae > JBGPOS01. The sequence goes on from DATCGT010000031.1 coordinate 16,648, forward strand.
CGATCGAGCCGCAACGCCGGGAGATTCGCCCCGCCACATTAGTTGAGCAAACGATAATCGGGTTGGTACATCAAGCCTTTGTGAAGGGTCCCCTTTCACGTCATAAAGCGCTTCACATCGCCCCCCGTCGCGGCTAGAGTTCGGTGCGTTGGAGGCGGGGTGGTTGGAAGCCCCCGCTGACGCGGAAAGGTTCGATGGCCGCAAGGCCAGAAGCCGGGAAGCGTCGCACAGGCCCTCCCGGGAGTTCCGGCTCCCTGGATCGGCCGAACGGTGAGGGGTCCCGCAAGGGACGGGTTGTACTGGCGAGGCGCCGCAAGGAAGCCAGCCACGAAGCCCCCGGTCCGTGAGGCACCGGCGCCAGGCCGAGGGTGTTCAGGTCTCACACGCCCGTGTCGAGCGGGCCACGGATCTGACGATGCGACCGATAGACTACCTCCGACCAAACCAGAAGGCGCCCCTTGCGGGACGCCTTCTTGGCGTCTGCGCGTTGCCACGCGGCGCGCTAGAGTACGCTCACTTTCCGCCGGAGCAGTCAGATGGCAACCGTCGAAGTCCCCGCCGCCATGGCAGGATCGATCTGTGAAGTGCTCGTCGCCGTTGGAGATGCCGTCGCGGCCGGCGAAGAGATCCTGATCATCGAATCAATGAAGATGGAAATCCCGGTGGAGAGCCCCGTCGGGGGAAAGATCGCTGAGATCCTGGTAGAAACGGGGCAGCGCATCGACGAGGGACAGGTGCTCCTGCGGATCAGCGAGTAGGAGACTTGGGCCCATCACGCTCGGCGATGAAGCGGGCCCAGGCTGTATCTCGCTTGCGTGCGCCGTTCCGGTAGCCAAACTGGCCGGCGATCAGCGGGCCGCAGAGCTGCGCCAGCAGGTAGCCCCCGAGGATCAACACCGCGAACCCTGTCACCGGGTGTCCGAGGATTCCCGGTCCCCACAGTTCGAGCACGATGAATAGGAATGAGGCGATGATGAGCCCGACAAAGGCGCCACCGTACACCCAGCCAGCCTCCGTCCGCTGCTTTGCTCGGTAGGCTCGGAGCACCGGCTGGGGGATCTCGTCGACAGCCGGGCGATCACCGATAGCGGTATCACAGAAGGGACAGACCGTGTCCAGCTCGCGGAGGCGGCCGTAGCAGAACCCGCAGTAACGGCCGGTCACGGGGACCTTTCGCTCCAGGCGCTCCTCCATCCGGTCCTGGAGCTTCTCCATGTACGGGAACGGCGAGACGTACCCGGCTTCGCCAGTGAGCTCGGGCCGGGACGACGCAAACGAGGGCATACGGCTAGCGAAGCACGCCACCGGTCACGCAGCAACCCTACGAGCGCGAAGCCATACCGGACAATCGCATCAACTCCTCAGCAAGTGCACGTCCGAGCGCTACGGCATCTTCAGAAGGCCCGTTGGCTTCGGAGCGCACTACCTTCCCTTCGTTCGCCAGCAGACCGCGGAGTGTCAGGGTGCCACCCGAGTGTCGCGCGTAGGCAGCCGCCGGGAACTGGCAACCCACATCGACCGCTGCCAGGAAGGACCGCTCGGCCGCGACGATCTACCGCAGTGTCGGATGGTCTATGGCCGCGACGTAGCGAAGAGTGTCTGCGTCGCTAGAACGGCATTCGAGGGCGAGTGCCCGTGGGGGTGCAAAACGTCATGCGGCCGCCCACTCGTACTCGTGATGGAGGCCGCCGAGCACCTGGCGGCTGACGACCGTGGCCGTGGCGCCCGGCTTCGGTTGAGGCTCTCGGCCTTCGGGCGAGTCGAGAACGAGCGTGCGGTGCGGGCGCTTGGCGTTGTAGTGCACGGTGTATTCGTGGAGGACG
>DATCGT010000032.1:0-3539 GCA_036508775.1 Tepidiformaceae bacterium
GTAGTAGCGAATCTGTAGTCGCGACTCGCCCCATGTTGCAGTTGCTTCCGCGAGGATGTCGCTCCGCGATGCCTGCTCCAGAAGCCAGGCCTGCGGCTCTACCGATTCGTTCTCAGTTGAAGGCATCAGCGATTGGGAAGTATAGGTGCGGGGCGAGAGGCCATCCACGTGATTGCCAACACGACGGCGAGGCTGGCGCGAGCGTTTGGAGTTGCCCCAGCCGACCCGGTGGTCGGCGGCTACGAGCCTGACGGATAGAATGGCGCGCACACAGCGCAGGAGTCAGCCATGAAGTTCGGCATCCAGATGTTCCCGACCGACTACGCGATCCCGGTGACGGAGCTGGGGCGAGCTGCCGAAGACCTCGGCTTCGAATCGCTCTTCTTCCCTGAGCACACGCACATCCCCACGAGCCGACGGACGCCGTACCCGGGCGGAACCGAGCTGCCGCTCGAGTACTCGCACACGCTGGACCCGTTCGTGGCGATGGCGGCGGTCGCGGCGGTGACGAAGACGCTGAAGGTGGGGACCGGCATCTGTCTTGTCATGCAAAGGGACCCGATCGTCCTGGCGAAGGAAGTCGCCAGCGTCGACCACCTGTCCGGGGGGCGCGTGCTCTTCGGGATCGGTGGAGGCTGGAACGAGGACGAGATGGAGAACCACGGCACGAAGCCGTCCGAGCGCTGGAAGATCCTCCGCGAGCGCATCTTCGCGATGAAGGAGATCTGGACGAAGGACGAGGCGGAGTATCACGGCAAGTACGTGAACTTCGACCCGATCTGGTCGTGGCCGAAGCCGGCCAGGAACTTATCGAAGGGCTGGCGAGCACCGGTGTGACGCGCTGTATCTTCGGCCTGCGCTCTGAGAGCGCGGACCAGGTGATCCCGTACCTGAAGCGATGCGCCGAGGTGGCCTGGGCAGTCGGCGGCTAAAGGACCTCGAACAGGAACTCGACCTCGACCGGGGCGCCGAGGGGAAGCTCGGCGGCTCCGCTGGCGACGCGGGCGTGGCGCCCGGCGGTTTCGCCGAATACGTCGATGAGCAACTGCGAGGCGCCGTTCACCACCGCCGGATGGTCGACGAAGCCTTCAGCGCTGGCGACAAAGCCGCAGACGCGAACGCTTTTCACCACGCGGTCCAGGGTTCCCAGGTGGCCCCGCGCAATCGCGAGGGCGTTGAGGGCACACTGGCGAGCCAGCGGCTTCGCCTGTTCAGCGGTAAGGTCGCGGCCGACCTTGCCTGTCGCCTGCAGGGTGCCGTTCGCCATCGGGAGCTGACCGGCGATGAAGAGCAGGTTCCCGGTCTGCACGCAGGGGAGGTAGAGCCCGGCTGGCGTGGGCGGCGCGGGGATGACGATGCCCAGTTCCTTTATGCGTTCCTCGGCGGTCATTCCTCATCTCCCAGCAGGGTCTTCACAACGTTTTCGAACTCTTCGGCGTCGTAGCACTCGATGACGATGCGTGCGCCCTTCTTCACGGGCGTCACGGCGATCCGCGTCCCGAGGGCGCGGCGAAGGCGGGACTCTATGTCTGCCAGGTTGGCGTCGCGCCTTGAGGTGACGGCCCCGGCGGACGCCGCGGTCGCCGGGTTGTCGGCGAGGAGCCGCCTGACAAGGCTCTCCGTATCGCGCACGGAGAGGTGGCGCTTCACGACATCGCGCCATGCCAGGATCCGGGCGCGGCCCTCGGGGAGGCCGAGGAGGGCACGGGCATGGCCTTCGCTGATTTCTCCCGCCACGAGGCTGCGGCGGATTTCGTTCTCGAGGGACAGCAGGCGGAGGGCGTTTGCGACGGCTGAACGGCTCTTGCCGACGCGACGGGCGGCGTCTTCCTGGGTGAGCCCGTGCTCTTCGGTGAGTCGCCGGTAGGCGTTTGCCTCTTCAATCGCGTTCAGGTCGGCCCGCTGGATGTTCTCGATGAGGGCGACTTCGAGGAGCTGGGCGTCGGTTGCCTCGCGGACGACGACGGGAACGGTGTGGAGCCCGGCGAGCCGTGCGGCCTGCAGGCGACGTTCCCCGGCGATGAGCTGGTAGGTGCCAGAACCAGCGCGCGTGACGACGAGCGGCTGGATGATCCCGTGGACACGGATTGACTCGGCCAGTTCCCGGAGCTTCTCGGGTTCGAAGTGCGTCCGAGGCTGCTCGGGGTTGGGGGCGATGAGGTCGATGTCGACCGTCTGTCCGCCAGTTGGACGCGCGGGCTCGGGGGTGGCCGGTGCATCTGCAGAGCGGGCAGTGCCGCTCCCCGGGATGAGGGCGTCAAGTCCGCGCCCAAGGCCGCGTTTTGGTTCGGTCATGCTGCTACTCCGCCGCGGGCGAGCATCTCGATGGCGAGAGCATCGTAGGCGGCTGCCCCTCTGCCTGAAGGTTCGTACCGGAAAATCGACTGCCCGTGGCTCGGCGCTTCGCTGAGGCGTACCGCACGTGGGATTACTGCGTCAAAAGTTGTCGCGAAATGGCCGCGGACCTCGTCGACGACCTGCTGGGCGAGGCGCGTACGGGAGTCGAACATCGTGAGGACGACGCCGAGAACCGCGAGGTTGGGGTTCAGGCTACGCCGGACGAGTTCCAGCGTTTCCATCAGCCGGCTCAGCCCTTCGAGTGCCATGTATTCGCACTGGACCGGGATGATGACGCTGTTGCTGGCCGTAAGCGCGTTGATCGTGAGCAGGCCCAGCGAGGGCGGGCAGTCCACCAGGATCCAGTCGTAGCTGTCCAACACCGGCCGCAGAGCGACTTCGAGCCTGCGTTCGCGGGCGAGGACGGGGACCAGCTCGACTTCGGCGCCGGAGAGGGCCGCGCTCGATGGAACGACACTCAGCTGCTCCTCAGCGACGTCCACGATGCAGGTGGTGATCGGCGTTTCTTCAAGGAGAGCCTCGTAGGTCCCGGCCCGCTGGTTCGTGGCCACTCCGAGCGCGCTCGTGGCGTTGGCCTGGGGGTCGAGGTCGACAAGAAGGACGCGCTGGCCGTGACGTCCGAGAGCGGCCGCGAGTGAGACGGCGGTAGTAGTCTTGCCGACGCCGCCCTTCTGATTCACGAGGGTCACGACGTGGGCCACCATCAGGCCGCCTCCCTGAGGCGTTCTTCAACCTGCCGACGCGTTGCAACACCCGCGAGGCCAGGTGCTTCGACGGCCAGCGCGCCCGCGGCCAGAGCGAACCGGGCCGCCTCGTCGAGGTCGTGGGTCTCCGCGTATCGGACAACGAACGCCGTGGCGAAGCAATCGCCGGCGCCGGTCGGGTCAATCGGCTTCGCGGGCAGAGACGGGAGAACGCATTCGCGGTCGGCCGTCACGAGCGTAGCGCCGTGCCAGCCTCGCGTGAGGAGGGCGATCCCGCCTTTTCGTGCGACGAAGTGAGCCAAGGCCGTGGGGTCAGCAGTGTCCTCTTCGCTGAAGAACGCGAGGACGCCCTGCCGGAGAAAGGGCTTTGCCTGGCCGGCAGCTCCCGCGTGCGAGGTCACCACGCCCTGCTGGTCGGAGGTTCGCAGTGGTCCCTGGAGGGCGACTGCCTGGACCTGGGCGTCGGATGGGGGCAGG
>DATCGT010000033.1:0-2627 GCA_036508775.1 Tepidiformaceae bacterium
CCGGTGCGCCAGTGCGATGACGGCGACGGGGATCTCACCACCGTCTCGTCCCAGCATCGTCAGCTCGCTGCTCCACAGTCCCGTCCGAGCGGCCGCCGGGATCCCCTCGTTCCGGAGTGAGATCGCATCTACGGCCGGGAACACGTCTTCGAGCGTGAGCGTGGAGACATCCTGATCGGCTTCGAGCGCGAGCAGGCGTCGGCCGACCTGGCTCACCTCGACGAGGCGGCCGCGCGGGTCGGCGGTGATGAGGGCATCGGTGCCCGCCTCTACAATCGACGCGAGGCGTGCCCGGGAGGCTTCGGCTCGAGCCTCGGCCTCGGAGGCTCTCTGGAAGTCGCGCATCGAGCGGTAGAACATCGCCGTCGGCAGGGCCAGTGCCGCGATGACCCAGGGGTATTCTGCCGACGCGGCCGCCGCGATGGCCCCCAGCATGAAAAGAGCCAGATCGTGCTGGATCGATACTACGTGCGACGCCATCCACCCACGGAACGGCCGGAAGGGGGGGTGCTTCAGCTGAATGGAAACGATGCCTTCGATGAGAGCCGCGTTCACCGTCCAGAGGACGACAGCAGCACCCGCGAACGGCAGAACGCTACCGCCGAGGTAGGCGGGCGGGTTGCCCGCCGTCAGCTCGCTGAAGATGAGGACCCCGAGCCCCGCGGAAATCCCCTGGACGCTGCTGTTGAAGAGGTTCTGGACCGGGTGCTGTCGTGCGATGGCCTGGCCGAGAGCCTTGCCGATGATGCAAGCGCCGATAGCAAACGGCGCCGGGAGGAGCACTACTGCCGCGATCGTCGCAGGGGCATCCGCGATGATCTTCGTCTTCCGCGAAACCGACAGGGGGAACTGGCGGGCGATGACAATGAGGCCCGTGAGAACAACGGTGTAGTACCACTCGATCCCATGGGGGGGCGAGGGATGCTGGAGCCACGCAATAACGAGGACGACGGCAGCAGTTGCTGCCGTCGCACCGATATACACGCGGAGCGGCCGGGAGAGTCTCATTCCCGGCCGCTCCGCGTGTATGACGCCCCGAGGGGCTGTTTGATTCGTCATTGCCAGCTGCCTCGCGGCGCTACATTACTAGTCAGGGATCTCGGCGTGAATGGTGTGGTTGGCCGTGCCATCCACAACCGTCTTGTAGTGGTCAACGACGATCTTCACTTCGACAGGAATGTCCTGTAGCGTCTTCGTGTTCACCAGAACGTCGACGGACGACTGGCCGTCACGCGCATCAAACTTGATCGTCGTCTTGAGGGGCAGCGTGCTGTCCTGGCTGACAACCGATGCGTCGGTACCGTGCGGCACGTGGACAATGACTGTGCCACTCGTCACAGAACCAACCGCATCCGGCGAGACGCCGACGTCGATGTTCACCGTGTGGTTGCCAATCTGGACGATCGGATCGTCCCAGCACCAGTCCCAGGAGGCGAAGGCGTGTGTCGTCGAGCCGAGCAGGGGCAGGCCGCCGAAGGCCAGCGCCACCGCAAGGAAAATCCCAAGTTTCTTCCGCATCATGAACAGAACTCCATTTCTCGCCGAACGGGCAGGGCGACGTAAATACGTCGTAACGACTCGAATATCGCTCGCTCATTCTGACTGTCAAGCCACATCCAGCGCAAGGCCATGAGCGTTCATCGAGTGGAAATCGCGTTACAGACGCGTTGCGATCGGCAACGTTCGTGGGGCCAGAACTCGACGCAGTGCAAGAGATACGCCCTTAACCACGTCGATTCTTGCGACGAGGCCTGAATTATTGGCGCCGATACAGGCCCGTCAGGGTCGCTTGGGAGATCGTGTGACCCGCAATCGCCGCCTGGAGGTCCGCCGCGGTCTTGCCGGGCGGCAGCGCAAGGGGAGCGTCGAGCGCATAGAGGTGGAAGTTGTAGTGGTGCTGCTGACCGGCGGGCGGGCAGGGCCCTGTGTATCCGAGCTTGCCGGACCCATTCACACCTTCGATCAGGCCGGCAGGGAGCACCCCGGGCTTCGGCGAAATACCGGCAGAGACGCTCGCGGGTGAAGGCGGGATGGCATAGACGACCCAATGGACGTAGCCGCCGGGCGCATCCGGATCCTCCAACACGATCGCCAGCGCTTTCGTGATGCTCGGGACACCTGTCCACGCCAGCGGCGGCGAACTCCCGCCGCCATCGCAGGTGAAGTCAGCGGGAATCGTGGCCCCGTCGGCGAACGCCGCACTGGTCAGCGTGAGCGTGGCAGCGGGAACGGTGCCCGTAGCCAGATGGGAGCCCTGCGTCGGCGTAGTGGGCGAGCTCGCCGTTCCTCCGGGCGCAGTCACACCCCCACCGCAGGCAGCCGAAAAGACGAGAGCGATCAAGCCGCAGGCAGCAACCAGGAAACGTCGTGCCATCGCCTCTATGATAGCGCGCGCGACGCGGCACCCTTCAGGCATCGTTGAAGAGGCGCGTCAGCGTCACAGGTTCGAGGCCCTTCCCGCGCAGCCCGGCAACGATCATCGGGATGGCAACCACCGCGCGCGCACTGAAGTGCATCAGGATGATCGACCCGGGACGAGAGCCATTCACGGCGTAGTCGGTCATCTGCTGGGGCGTCGTCGTGCTCGAACCGTCGCCGGTCGAGACGTTCCAGAGGATGGTCCGGTA
>DATCGT010000034.1:0-8401 GCA_036508775.1 Tepidiformaceae bacterium
GCAAGGTCACGCTGTTCAACGGCCGCACCGGCGAGCCGTTCGAGGAGCAGGTGACCGTCGGCCACATGTACATCCTGAAGCTGCTACATCTCGTCGACGACAAGATCCACGCGCGCTCGACCGGTCCGTACTCGCTGGTGACCCAGCAGCCGCTGGGTGGTAAGGCGCAGTTCGGTGGCCAGCGATTCGGCGAAATGGAAGTGTGGGCACTGGAAGCCTACGGCGCCGCCCACATTCTCCAGGAACTCCTCACCGTGAAGTCGGACGATGTCGTCGGTCGCGTCAAGACCTACGAAGCGATCGTGAAGGGTGAGGACGTTCTTGAGCCGGGCGTGCCTGAGTCGTTCAAGGTTCTTGTGAAGGAACTGCAGAGCCTGGGCCTGTCCGTGGAAGTCTCGAACGATGAGGGCAACGTGTCGTTCATCGACGAGACGGCCAGCGACGCACCGGAACTTGGCATCAACCTATCGGGGTTTGAAGCGGAGGAGCTCTGGAATGCTCGAAGTTAACGATTTCAACCAGGTACGAATTGCCCTGGCCAGCCCGGAGCAGATCCGGTCATGGTCGTATGGCGAGGTCACCAAGCCGGAGACGATCAACTACCGCACGCTGAAGCCCGAAAAAGACGGCCTCTTCTGCGAAAAGATCTTTGGCCCGACCAAGGACTTCGAGTGCTACTGCGGCAAGTACAAGCGTGTCCGGTATAAGGGCATCGTTTGCGACAAGTGCGGCGTCGAAGTGGCGCGTGCCAAGGTGCGCCGCGAGCGCATGGGGCACATCGAACTGGCGAGCCCCGTCAGCCACATCTGGTTTGTGAAGGGCACGCCGAGCAAACTCGGCCTGCTTCTCGACATTTCGCCACGCAACCTGGAGCGAGTGCTCTACTTCGCCCAGTACATGATCACGTCGGTCGATGAGGATGCGCGTCAGCGCGAACTCACCCACATGCGCGACGAGATGGCTCGCGTCATCGACGAGCGGGTCGCCGAAGTGCGTCCGCGTCGTGAGAAGCTCGAAGCCGAACTCGAAGCGGCGAACGTCGAGCTCCAGGCGAAGGTCGCCGAACAGCGCCGTCACATCGAGGCAGAGCGCAAGATTTCGCGTGACGCCCTCGAAGCGGCTGTTGCGCGGGCTGTGGAAACGGCTGTTGCGGCCGAAGGCACGCCACTCGAGGCGGAAATCTCGGTCGTTGGCGACGTGCTCCTGGAGCGCGGCGTGAAGGTCACGAAGGCTGCCCTCGCCCGTGTCCAGCGAGAAGGCGACAAGCGTCTCGTGGCCTTCGACAAGGAGACCGAGAAAATGAAGGCCGCCGAATCGGCGGTTGCCGACTCGGCCCTCGACGATGCCAAGGCTGCGCTCTTCGATGAACTGCATCCTCTCCAGCAGCGGGAGAAGTCCCTCCGCGACGAGGTAGAGGAGCAGTACAAGGAGCGGCTCAAGGACCTCGAAGAACTCGCCGATCCGATCCGGGATGACCGCGTTGTGCTCCTGACCGAGACCCGCTACCGAGAACTGTCCGACCTGTTCGGGCACGTCTTCACGGCAGCCATGGGGGCCGAGGCTATCGTCGCGGTCCTCGAACGTGTCGAGCTCGACTCGATGCGCCAGAAGCTGAAGATGGAAATCATCATGGCGAGCGGCCAGCGCCGGAAGAAGGCGACCAAGCGGCTCAACGTCGTTGAGTCACTGATCGATTCTGGCAACAAGCCCGAGTGGATGGTCTTCAAGGTTCTCCCGGTGCTCCCGCCTGAACTGCGGCCGATGGTCCAGCTCGATGGTGGGCGTTTCGCGACGAGCGACCTCAACGACCTCTACCGCCGCGTCATCAATCGCAACAACCGTCTCAAGCGACTGCTCGACCTGGGCGCGCCTGAAATCATCATCCGCAACGAAAAGCGAATGTTGCAGGAAGCGGTCGACAGCCTGATCGACAACGGCCGACGCGGTCGTGCGGTCAGCGGCAGCGGCAACCACAAGCTGAAGAGCCTGAGCGACATGCTCAAGGGCAAGCAGGGGCGCTTCCGCCAGAACCTCCTCGGCAAGCGCGTCGACTACTCGGGACGCTCCGTCATCGTGGTCGGTCCTGAGCTGAAGCTGAACCAGTGCGGCCTGCCAAAGCGCATGGCGCTCGAACTGTTCAAGCCGTTCGTCATGCACTCGCTGGTCGCGAAGGGCCTGGCGCACAACATCAAGAGTGCCAAGCGCATCGTCGAGCGCTCCCGCCCCGAGGTCTGGGACGTGCTCGAAGAAGTGATCCGGGATCGCCCGGTGCTGCTCAACCGCGCACCTACGCTTCACCGCCTCGGCATTCAGGCGTTCCAGCCGGTCCTGATCGACGGGTCAGCTATCCAGCTGCACCCGCTCGTCTGCTCGGCGTTCAACGCCGACTTCGACGGTGACCAGATGGCCGTTCACGTGCCCCTCGGGCGCGAGGCGGTTGCCGAGGCGAAGCAGATCCTGCTTTCCACGAACAACCTCCTTTCGCCGGCGAGCGGCAACCCGGTCGTGGCGCCGTCCCTGGACATGGTCCTCGGCTGCTTCTACATGACAGACATCGACATGAAGTCGGTCGCGAAGCCGGGTGAGCCGGAGCACGTTTACGGCTCGTTCGAAGACGCCAAGCTCCTCTTCGACCTGGGCGAGCTCGGTCTGCGCCAGGCCATCCGGGTGCGGACGACGCGCCCGGTGGTCGAAGGTGGCAAGCGCCGAGACGCCGAAGTCGGCGAGTCCGGGACGCTGAAGCCGTTCGTCATCGGGACGACGGTTGGGCGCATCATCTTCAACGAGACGGTGCCGCCCGAACTTCCCTTCCAGAATGACGGTATGGACCGCCCGCATCTTCGCGATGTGGTCGCGCAGTGCTTCCGCCAGCTGGGTGGGGAGGCTACCGCGGAGGTCGTGGACAAGATCAAGAACACCGGGTTCCACTACGCGACCCGCAGTGGGATCACGATCGCCATCCATGAAATCCAGGTTCCGAAGATCAAGCCGGAACTCCTGCGCCTCGCCGACATCGAAGTCACCAAACTCGTCGATGATTTCCAGATGGGTCTGATTACCGAAGAAGAACGGTATGAAGGGACCGTGAACGTCTGGAGCGAGACGACGAAGAAGGTCGAAGACGCGATCAAGGCGCGAATGCCCGAGTACGGCTCGTTGAACTACATGGCGAGTTCGGGCACCAAGGGCAATATCACCCAGATCCGCCAGATGGCCGGTATGCGTGGTTTGATGGCTGACCCGAACGGCAAGGTCATCGAGCTGCCAATTCGCGGTTCCTTCCGCGAAGGCCTGACGGTGCTGGAGTACTTCATCTCCACACACGGCGCCCGCAAGGGTCTCGCCGACACGGCACTCCGAACGGCCGACTCCGGTTACCTGACCCGGCGCCTCATCGACGTCGCCCAGGATGTCATCATCCTCGAGGACGATTGCGGCACCAGTGCGGGACTCTGGATCGAGCGCGAAGAGAAGAAGGACAGCATCGAACCGCTCCGCGATCGCATCATCGGCCGGTATGCGGCAAAGCCGATCGTTGACGAATCGACCGGCGAAGTGATTTGCGACGTCAACGAGGAGATCGCGGAGGCGGTTGCCGACCGAATCGACTCGCTGCGTATTCCCCGTGTCCTCGTCCGGACGCCGATGTCATGCGAATTGCCGCGTGGCATCTGCGCTCTCTGCTACGGTCGCGACCTTGCCCGCAACGAGTTGGTGAAGCTCCGCACGGCGGTCGGGATCATCGCGGCGCAGTCCATTGGCGAGCCGGGCACGCAGCTCACGATGCGCACGTTCCACACCGGTGGTGTGGCAAGCGCGGCCGACATCACGAGTGGTCTCCCCCGCGTCGAGGAGCTGTTCGAGGCCCGCGCCCCAAAGGGCGAGGCGATCATCAGCGAAATCGACGGTTCGGTGGAAATCGTCCAGGAAAACGAACGCCGCATCGTCCGCATTGTCAGCACGGACACGCTGGTTGAGGAATACGCCATCCCGGCGAAGGGCAAGGCAATCGTCGAAGAGGGGGCACATGTGCTCCCCGGCGCCATCCTCGCTCTTGGGCCGGAAGCGAAAGACGGCAGCGCCGTCGTCGAGCAGGTCCAGTCTCGTATCTCGGGCGTTGTCCGGGTCGGGAAGGGGAAGCTGCAGGTCGTGTACGAAGAGCGCGAAGAGCGCGAGTACCCGATCCCGGCAGCGGCTCGTCTGCTGGTCGAAAACGGCGACTACGTAAATGCCGGCGCGCAGCTGACGGAAGGCGCCCGCAACCCGCAGCACATCCTCGCGATCCAGGGTCGCGACGTTGTCCGGCAGTACATGGTCGACGAGGTCCAGAAGGTCTACAAGTCACAGGGTGTGAACATCAACGACAAGCACATCGAGGTGATCACTCGCCAGATGCTGCGACGCGTGAAGGTTGACCACCCCGGCGACACCGGACTCCTCCCGGGAGACCTGGTAGACCGCCGCGAATTTGAGGAGATCACCAACCGCGTGGTCGCCGAAGGCGGCGAACCCGCCACGGCGCAGCCGGTCCTCCTCGGGGTGACGAAGGCTTCGTTGAACACCGATTCGTGGCTCGCAGCCGCTTCCTTCCAGGAGACGACGCGCGTGCTGACGAACGCGGCAATCGACGGAATGGTCGACCGCCTGGTCGGCCTGAAGGAAAACGTCATCATCGGCAAGCTCATCCCGGCCCGGTCCGAGATCGTTGTCCCGCGTCGCGAACATGTCGCGGAGCTGGATCTGCCGGAATCGCTGCTCCTCGAAGAGGAAGCCGAACTCGAGCGGATGCTCGCGGAACGTGAAGCCGGCGGCGACGCCGGGCGCGCCCCGAGCGTCATCCTCGAAGAAGACATCCTCGACGTGGAGGAAGACGAGATCATCGGGGCCGAAGAAGAGGGCGAAGAGGAGTAATCTCCTTCTCCCGCGAACGACCTTTCACGAAGGCCCTCCAAACGGAGGGCCTTCGTCGTTGCCGGGAGAATCAGCGCTCCAGCAGGACGACCGCCGTGGCGGCCATTGCCTCGCCGCGGCCGATGGCATCGAGGCCCTCGGCGGTTTTCGCCTTCACGCTTACCCGATCGCTGGTTATGGCCGCGATCTCGGCGATGCGCGTTCGGATGTGTTCGATGTAGGGGGCGAGCTTCGGGCGTTCCGCGCGGATGGTTGAGTCGATGTTCGAGATCTCCCAGCCTGCGTCGCGCACGAGCCTGAGCGCGTGGCGAAGGAAGTCGGCGCTATCGGCGTCGCGGTAGCGCGGGTCCGAGGGTGGGAAGTGGTGTCCGATGTCGCCGAGGACGGCCGCACCGAGGACGGCGTCGGTGATGGCGTGGAGGAGGACGTCGGCGTCACTGTGGCCAGCCAGCCCGGGCCCTTCTTCGATGATGATGCCGCCGAGAACTAGCGTCCGGCCTTCATCGACGCGATGGATGTCTTCGCCCTGTCCGACGCGAATCACTGGCTGTTCCGCCTCTCGAGGATCAGCCGGGCGACCTCCAGGTCGAGCGGTCGCGTGATCTTGATGTTCTCGGGGTCGCCGGCGGCGACCGCAACTTCGAGGCCGAGGCGGGAGAGCATCGCGGCGTCATCGGTTTCGTCATCGTCGCCCGCGGCGGCGGCATCGAGCCATGCCTGCCGCAGGATCACCTGGGGCGTCTGGGCGGCCCACAGGCGGGTGCGGTCCGGGTGGCCGTCCACCATCCCTTCGTCAACTTCCTTGATGGTGTCGGTCACGGGAACGGCCGCGATCGCGCCGGGCCGGCGCTCAGCAGCGGAAATGCAGGACTCGATGACGGCGGTCGTAACCAGTGGGCGGGCGCCGTCATGAACTGCCACATAACGGGACCGCGACGCCCTGAGCCCGGCCTCGACGCTGTCGCGACGGCGGGCACCGCCGGCAACCACGCACGTGAACTTCCCTGGCGCCCATTCGTGTGCGAGCGAAGCCATCGCGGCCATCGTCTCACTGGAAGCGACCACGATGATGCGCTCGACTGAGGAGCAGGCTTCGTAGGCGGCGAGGGACCAGGCGACGACAGGGCGCCCGGCCAGGTCGGCGAGCAGCTTGTCCTGGTCGCCGAAGCGCGTTGACGCGCCTGCCGCGACGATTACGGCATCCACTTTCACGCGGTGAACGTACCATCCGCAGCGGCTTCACGGCACCGGTCGATCTCTTCGCCTATCATGGAATTTCGATGTCAGCTTCAATCGAACAGCTCCTCGCCCGCGTCTCCAAGCCCGCCCGGTACACCGGCGGCGAATGGAACAGCGTGACCAAAGACTGGGACGCCTCGAACGTCCGCATCTGTCTCGCCTACCCGGACGCGTACGACATCGGCATGTCGAACATGGGCCTCAGCATCCTCTACGACATCCTCAATGCGATCGACGACGTCACCTGCGAGCGGGTGTTCGCGCCCTGGGAGGACATGGAGGATGAGCTGCGGCGCGAGGGCAGGCTTCTCTGGAGCCTCGAGAACCGGCAGCCCCTGAGTGCTTTCGATGTGGTCGGCTTCACGCTCCAGTACGAGATGACCTACACGAACGTGCTGAACGTGCTCGAACTCGGCGGCATCCCGGTCCGGTCCGCAGACCGAACCGATGAACATCCGATCGTCATCGCAGGCGGGAGCGGCGCCTTCAACCCGGAGCCGCTGGCCGCGTTCATCGATGCGTTCTTCCTGGGCGAGGGTGAGGAAGCGGTGGTGGAGTTGGCCGACCGGGTCCGGGCGTGGAAGCGTGCGGGCACACCCCGCGCCGAGCGCCTCCGGGAGTTGCTGACGATGCCGGGCGTCTATGTGCCCGCGTTCTACGAACCCCGATACGACGAGGCGGGGCACTTCGCCTCGCTGGGGCCGCTCGTACCGGATGCGCCGCGGACCATCACCCGGCGGATCGTGGAAAAGTTACCGCCGCCCCTTGTGAAGCCGATCGTTCCCTTCCTGCAGACCATCCATGACCGGGCCGCGGTGGAAATCCAGCGAGGCTGTACGCAGGGGTGCCGCTTCTGCCAGGCGGGCATGATCTACCGGCCGACGCGTGAGCGCAGCCCCGAAGAGGTGTTGCAGGCCGCGCGCGACCTGATGCGGAACACGGGATACGACGAACTCTCGCTCCTCTCGTTGAGCACGACCGACCACAGCCAGATCGTCCCGATTGTGAACTCGCTCACCTCGGCCTTCGATGACCTGAAGGTGGGCATCCCCAGTACGCGCATCGACAGCTTCTCGGTGGATGTCGCGGATGCGGTGGCGAAAGGGAAGAAGCACACGCTAACGCTCGCTCCCGAAGCGGGCAGCCAGCGCCTCCGCGACGCGATCAATAAGCGCGTGAGCGAGGCCGATCTCCTGGGGGCGGCTGAGAACGCGTTTTCGCGCGGCTGGGTCGGGATCAAGATGTACTTCATGGTCGGCCTGCCGACCGAGACGCTGGAAGACGTGGCCGGCATCGTGGAGATGAGCCGGAAGGTGAAGGCGATCGGGCGACGACATGCCGGTGGTCGGGCGAAGGTCCGCGTGAGCACAAGCAACCTGGTACCGAAGCCGCATACGCCGTTCCAGTGGGCCCGCCAGGACACGGCGATGGAACTCGACGAGAAGCACTGGCTCCTGAAGGACGGCTGCCGGCAGGCCGGGATCGAGTTTAGCTGGAACGACCCGCGCGACAGCTTCGTCGAGGCCGTGTTGACCCGCGGGGACCGGCGGGTTGGCGAGGCGATCTACGAAGCGTGGCGGCGTGGCGCGAAGTTTGACGCCTGGAGCGAGTACTTCAATCCAGACGCATGGGACGCGGCGTTCGCCGCGGCCGGTGTCGATGCCGGCTGGTTCGCTCATCGCGAATGGGACTCACGCGAGCCGCTGCCCTGGGACCACATCGACTGCGGCGTGACGAAGGCCTACCTGCGCGGCCAGTGGCAGGCGGTCCGCTCGGAGAAGACGATCGGCGACTGCCACCACGGGTCCTGCAACGTCTGTGGCATGCAGAGCTTCCCGGTGGCGGACTGCGTGACGAAGATCGGTGCGCTCAAGGAGCTTCGCCGGGGTACGAAGACTTACGAAGGCGAAGTGCTGGAGCTAATGTAGCGCCCTACAGCAGGTTGCGGAGCTGTTCGGGGCCGACCTCCGAGGCCGTGATACGTGGCAGCCGGTCGCTCACGATGCGAGCGGAACCGTAACTCTCGTCACGAGTAGCGAATCGGGCTCGAATGGCACTTCCTCGCCATCTGCTCGCATCGATTCGATGTGCAGCTCTACGGCCTCGACAAGGTTTGCGCGCGCCTCGTCGATCGTGCGGCCCCACGTGTGGCACCCAGGTAACGCGGGCACGTAGGCGTGATAACCGTCTTCGTCAGGTTCGATGATGGCCGTGAAGGTCGCTGCTGGCATGACGTCAGTGTAACGGCTCA
>DATCGT010000035.1:0-3265 GCA_036508775.1 Tepidiformaceae bacterium
ACCTCATCAGCGATTTCGTGGACCTGCCGTCGCAGCTGATCCAGCAACGAGACCGTTCGGACATTCTCTTCGCGGGATTCGCGGACCTGCTGTTCAAGCCATGAGACGATTTCGCCGATTGCCTGGGCCCGTGGGTCAGCGGCCATTGGCTAGTCCCTCCGCGCGGCGGAACGAGTCTGCCCGGGTGACGGGGGAAAGCCGTTCCATAACGAGACGTGCTTCGCGCATGGCCCCCTCCCGCGCCCCGTGCATCGTGATGACCAACTCAGCGGCACGAACGTCGGCATCGCATTCCTTCTGTGTGACCACGGCGATACTCACGCCATGGTCACCGAGTGCACGAGGGATGCTGGCCGAGCACGCCCGGTTCATCGCTAACCGTGACGCCGACATAGTACCGCGCTTCGAGACGATCGAGGTCATGCACCGGGATTTCTGCTCCGAGGTCACATCACGGGGGAGGAGGCAGGGGCCGAGGCGAGCGATGATTCCGCCATCGACCAAATCAGCGACAGCGAGTCCAACGCCTATCTCTTGCGTCACCTGACTACTGAACGTGGGCTTCGGCCCACTTGATATCAGTGGTGCCAAGGCTGCGCACGATCTTCGTTTGCAGCCGCCTCTCGTTCAGCGTGTCGTCGAGCTTCTTCTGGCCGAGTTGCTGCTTCATGTCGCTCGTGAGGGTTCCGTTCGGGTCGCGCTTTTCGATCCGGATAACCCAGTACTGCGTATCGACCGCGATCGGTCCAAGGACGTCGGTGCCAGCCTGCTTGCCCGAGATGGCATCCTGGACCGGCTGCGGCAGCAGTGAAGGTGGCTGTGCCGTCATGAGCCCGTCGCTGCTCTTCGAATCGTCGAGCGAGGTCGTCTGGGCAATCGTCCCCATATCCTCGCCACCAGCAATCCGGGGCAAGAGCGCGTTCGCGGCGTCCTGCGTATCCACGACAACGGCCCGAAGGGTCACCAGCTCGCCTGTGTCGCCGGCCTGGCTGGCAAACAGGTCGACCAGCTTCTGATTGGCGACGAAAGCGGTGCTCAACTTCCGGTAGCTGCTGTCACTCATGTGGTTCGTACTGAGCATCTGGCGATACAGCTTGTCGAATGTCGCCGGCGCCCCGCCCTGGGGAAGACCAACGTCGGTCCCGATCGCGGCGTTTATGTCGTCGTTCGTGATCGTAATTCCATTGGCCTTTGCCAGCTGAACGGTCAGAGCCTCGTCTTCGAGCTTGCTGAGCAACTGCTGCTCGGAGATCCCAATGTTCGAGCCCGACGTCTGTGAGCTTGAGGTGTCCTTGATGAATTTTGAGAGCCGTTCGGTGTAGTAGCGCAGCGAATAGGATTCGCTACCGACGGTGAGGACGGCCGAGTTGGGCAGCTGGATATTGTCGTCGTAGATGCGGTAGGCAAGCCAGCCGACGACGAAAACCAGCAGCGCGAGAGCCCCTCCGAGGATGGCGAGGCGCTGGTGCCGCTCATCCCAGCGGATGCCGAAGAGCGTCCGCCCCGAGACCTCGCGGCCCCGGGGATGCGGACGGGGGAGAGCGGTAGTGCGTTCCCGGCGAGCCATTTTCCCTCGTTTCCGTGGCGCGTCGCCGCGCCGCAGTTGTTATCCCCGCTGAGGGAAGATGCCCGTCCGGCGGATGTGCTCGAGGGTGTAGGGCAGCAGTGCGAGATGCCGCGCACGCTTGATCGCGGTGCAAATCAGGCGCTGGTGCTTCTGGCAGGCCCCGGTCTTGCGACGAGGCTCAATCTTGCCGCGGTCGCTGATGTAGATCCGAAGGCGGCCGATTTCTTTGTAGTCGACGCCAGGGATGTGGTCCGCGCAGAAGCGGCAGACCTTCCGCCGTCCGGTGAAGCGGCGCGGCGGGCGCGAGGGTCGATCGTCACCGCCCGAGGGGCGGTCGTCGCGGGGCCGTTCTTCTGAAGTCATGATTGTCTATCCTCCCGATGGGTTTGTGCGCGTGAGCGCACCGGGGAAGCCGCCAGCAGGCAGCGTCACTATTCGAATGGCAGGTCGTCCGGGTCGATGTCGCCACCAGACGCACGACCGCTTCCACCGCGAGCGCCGGCAGGTCGAGCAGCGCCCCGGGGAGCGGCCGTCTCAGCATCGCCCCATTCGGCGCCGCTACCACCACCCGTTCCCTCGCGGTTGCCAAGGAACAGGATCTGGTTGGCGATGACTTCGGTACGGTAGTGCTTCACGCCCTGGTCATCGTCCCAGGTACGCGTCTGGAGACGTCCCTCGACGTAGAGCTGCTTGCCTTTGGTGATGTACTGGCTCGTTCGCTCGGCCTGATCGCCGAAGACGACGACGTTGAACCACTCAGTGGCATCTTCCCAGTCGCCAGCGGCCGAACGCCGTCGGAAGTTGACGGCCAGGCTGAACTGGGACTGTGCGGTGCCGTTCGCCGTATAGCGGAGTTCGGCTTCGCGCCCCGTGTTGCCAATGAGCATGACCTTATTCAGGCTTGCCAAGACAGTGCCTCCTTGAACTAGGCCTGCGGCTCGACGGCAGGGGCTTCGTCAGCGGGAGCTGCCGGGGCAACTTCGGTCGTGGTCGCAGCGTCCGCAGTGTAATCGCTGGAAGGCGTTTCTGGAGCAGCACTTTCAGCAACTACAGGTGCGGCTTCCTCAACCGGCGCGGCAACGGCTTCCGCAACTGGCGCAGGAGCGGGCACTTCGGCACCGGGCTGACGCCTTGGTTCGCGTGGCGGAGGCGGAACCGGGAGCTCATCGGCGCGCATGATCAGGTGCCGGAACACCCGCTCGTCGATCCCAAGTGCTGCCTCGAGGCCGGTTACCCCTGCAGGATCGATCTCAATCCGACTCACGATGTAATCGGCATCGATTGCGCGGCCGATGGGGTACGCCAGTCGGCGGCGGCCCCAGTGGTCGATGTTCAGCATCTTGCCGCCGCGCGACTCGACCATCTGCGTGAGGTGTTGTGGGCTTGCGTCGGGGCCGCCAGCTTCCTGGACGGCGAGGTCGTAAACGACCGTCAGTTCATATTCCCGCATGGGTCCTCTGACCAGGGCGATGGGTTTGCCCGCAAAGCGAGCCGGACCCCTGGCACGAACAATCAGCGTACAGGCGGGGTGGGGTTGGGTCTAGGAGCGCGAGAAGGAGCGCGAGAAGGAGCGCGAGAAGCTGTCTAGACGGACGCGGGCTACGCGCCCTGAAACGCTGAGAGTGCTGGGGCCGGGGCTCAGCGCGGAGCGGACGAGTCCCGGCGCTCCCTGAGAGGAATGCGACGGGCCCCGACAAA
>DATCGT010000036.1:0-10370 GCA_036508775.1 Tepidiformaceae bacterium
CTCGCTCGGACCACCATCCTCCATCAACTCCGCTACAAAGAGGCAACGGATACGGATCGGCTCTTCCGCTACTGCGAACTGCGCGCCGGCGACCGCAAGTTCTTCGTCCGAAAGGCGATCGGCTGGGCGCTCAGGGAATACTCGAAGACCGATGCAGATGCGGTCCGCCAGTTCGTCGCTCGGCACGCGAGCAAACTCTCACCGCTGTCGCAGCGCGAGGCGCTCCTCTGGCTCAACGGTCGCCGCCGCCCGGTGGGGGGCTAGCGTTCTGGCTGAGGGAAGAGCCCGACCAGGTTCTCTTCTTCGGTCGGAAGACTGCGCTTGATGACCTCGAGGTGGTCGAGAGCGATCCCCGCGCCAATGGCAACGCACTCCAGCGGGTCATCGGCGACGTAGACCGGCACTCCGGTCTCCTGCGTCAGCAGCTCGTCCATGTGACGGAGCAGCGCCCCACCGCCGGTAAGCACGATCCCGCGATCGATCACGTCCGCAGCCAATTCCGGGGGCGTCTTCTCGAGCACGGCCCGCACCGTCTGAACAATCGTCCCCAGGCAATCTTGGATGGCCTGCGCCACCTCGATGCTGTTCAGCGTGATCGTCTTCGGCAGACCGCTCAGCTGGTCCCGGCCTCGGACCTGAGTGCCCAGTTCTTCATCGATGGGGATAGCACTGCCGATCGCGATCTTGATGTCCTCGGCCGTCTTCTCGCCAATGATCAGGTTATGTCGCCGACGAACGTGGGCCATGATTGCTTCGTCTATGCGGTCTCCTGCCATCCGGACCGATTCGCTGACCACGATGCCGTAGAGCGAGATGACCGCGGCTTCGGTACGACCGCCGCCGATATTCACGACCATGTTTCCCCGGGCGGTCCCGATCGGGATCCGCGCGCCGATAGCCGCCGCCAGCGGCTCCGGGACGAGGTGGGCGGGCTTGCGGGCGCCAGCCTGTTCCGCTGCGTCGCGCACCGCGCGCTGCTCGACGCTCGTGACCCCGGCGGGCACCGTCACCATGACTTCGGGCCGGATAATGTTGTAGCGCCCCGTGATAAGCCCAATGAAGTAGCGGAGCATCGCTTCCGTGGTCAGGTAGTCGGCGATGACCCCGTCGCGCATCGGCCGGATCACGCTGATTGACCCCGGCGTCCGGCCCTGCATCGCACGCGCCTCGTTGCCGACCGCGATGACCGCGTTGTCACGATTATGTCGCGCCACCACCGAGGGCTCGTTCACCACGATGCCCTGGCCCTTCACGTAGACGAGGATGTTCGCCGTTCCCAGGTCGATTCCGGCCTTCTTCGAGGCCAGGAACTCAAAGGCCATCAGTTTCGCTCAATCTGCACGCCCAGGGCGCGCAATTTCGTGTCAAGGTGTTCGTATCCGCGATCCAGGTGCTGAATGTCATCTATTACCGTAACACCATCCGCGACGATCGCCGCGAGCAAGATCGCGGCTCCCGCTCGCACGTCGAGCGCTCGCACGTGTGCGCCGTTAAGCGCCGTCGGCCCCGTGATGATCGCCGAGTTCCCCGTCGAGACGATTCGCGCGCCCATCTTCAGCAGTTCGGTGACGTAGAGCATCCGGTTATCGAAGACCCGTTCGTGGATGACGGAAATCCCGTGGGCCTGGGTCAATGCCGTCGCCATCGGCGCGTGCAGGTCGGTGGCCAGCCCCGGGTAAGGAAGCGCCTGGAAGTTCACTGCCCTCGGCTCGCGGACGCCGCGAATGCGCAATCGCCCTTCGTCCCGCTCGATATGCGTCCCCATCGAGCCCAGTTTCGCCAGCAGCGCGTCCATCGCTCCGCACGGGGCATCCTCGATTTCGACATCCCCACCGCCCGACATCGCCGCGGCAATCGCGAACGTCCCTGCCTCGATTCGGTCGGGCATGATCCGCGCGGTCGCGCCGTGCAGCTCCCGAACGCCGTCGATTTCCAGCATCTGGCTGCCGATCCCCGAGATCTTCGCACCCATCGCGTTCAAGAGGTGCGCCAGTTCCTGCACCTCAGGTTCCGTCGCGGCATTGACGATCGTCGTGTGCCCGCTCGCAAGGACGGCCGCCATCATCACGTTCTGCGACCCGGAGACCGAAGGGTAGTCCATGAAGATCCGGGCGCCCTTAAGGCTCATCGGCCCGTCGGGAGCCTCCGCAACGTACCGTTCTCCGTCGCGGCTGATCTGAGCCCCAAGCGCGCGGAACCCGTCAAGGTGAACGTCGATCGGGCGTTGCCCGATTACATCGCCACCCGGGGGAGGGGAAGCTGCAAATCCGTGGGCCGCGAGCAGCGGTCCCATGACCTGGAACGAAGCGCGATTCTCGCTGATTAGCTCCGACGGCGCCTCGAAGAGGTGGACACCTCGTCCATTCAGCCGAAGGCTTCCATTGCCGAGCCGTTCGACCACGCCGCCCAGGGCGACCAGCAACTCCCCAAGCGTCTCCACATCGGAGATCCGGGGGACGTTGGTCAGAATGACGTCTTCGTCGGTGAGCAGCGATGCGCACATCGCCGCGAGAGACGCATTCTTCGCGCCCGAAATCTGCACTTTCCCTTTGAGCACAGCGCCGCCGAGGACGGTATAGCGGGGCGCGGCGGAACGGCGGGCACTCATCGGGTAAGCCCAGAATAGGCGGTACCGATTAATTGGGGCAATTCGACTGATGCGCTCTTGCGATCAACGCCAACAACGCACTGCCAGCCGACCCGGGATGACGGGCTAGAGGCCAGTCAGACCCCCATCCGTGGTACGCCACGGCCACGCCGCCGCTCGGCAACCCGCAGTCGGACCAGTGCCCGCTGGATCGAGGCTGAGGCGCGTGCGACGTCGACATCCCGCACGTTCTGCTCGCGTACGCGCTTCATTCGCTCCTCGGCGCGAGCCCTCGCAGCTTCGGCGCGGGCGATGTCGATCTCCTCCGCGGCTTCGGCAGCGTTCGCAAGGATCGTGACGCGGTTGTCGCGCACTTCCATGAACCCGCCACTCACCGCAAAGTCCGCCTCGTCGGCACCACGCCGAAACGTGAGTGGCCCAGCGTCGAGCGTCGTCATCAGCGCGGCGTGCCTGGGGAGGATGGCAAGTTGTCCTTCGCTCCCGGGTGCGATGAGCACATCCACGCCCTGTTCGACGCGGACGACTCGCTCAGCTGTGACGATCTCGACGGTAAGTGGCATGGCTTAGGCCTCGGCGAGCTGGCGGCCCTTTTCGACCGCCGCATCGATGGTACCAACCATGTAGAACGCCTGCTCCGGCAGCGAGTCGTGCTGTCCTTCGAGGATTTCCTTGAAGCCACGGATCGTCTCGCGGATCGCCACGTAGGCGCCGGGCGTTCCCGTGAATTGCGCGGCCACGGAGAACGGTTGCGTCAGGAAGCGCTGTATCTTGCGCGCGCGGGCCACGGTGAGCTTGTCATCGTCGGACAGTTCATCGATGCCCAGGATCGCGATGATGTCCTGCAACTCCCGGTAACGCTGGAGAACACCCTGGACGCCTCGAGCGACGTCGTAATGCTCCTGCCCGACGACCCGCGGCTCGAGTGCGCGCGAGAACGACGTGAGCGGGTCCATGGCCGGGTAGAGTGCCTGCTCGGCGAGCGTGCGCTCCAGGGCTACGACTGAGTCCAGGTGACCGAAGGTCGTCGCAACACCCGGGTCCGTGTAGTCGTCCGCGGGCACGTAAATGGCCTGGAACGACGTGATCGAGCCCTTCTTGGTGGAAGTAATGCGCTCCTCGAGGTCGCCCATTTCGGTTGCCAGCGTCGGCTGGTAGCCCACCGCCGAAGGCATGCGGCCTAGCAGTGCCGACACTTCCATGCCGGCCAGTGTGTAGCGATAGATGTTGTCGACGAAGAAGAGGACGTCGCGGCCCTCTTCGTCGCGGAAGTACTCGGCCATCGTCAGACCGGTCAATGCGATGCGCAGGCGCACCCCGGGCGGTTCGTTCATCTGCCCGAAGACCATTGCCATCTTCGGCAGCACGCCCGAGTCCTTCATTTCGTGCCAGAGGTCGTTCCCTTCGCGGGATCGCTCTCCCACCCCGGCGAAGACGGAGTATCCGCCGTGCTCGCGGGCGATGTTGGAGATAAGTTCCTGGATGACGACCGTCTTGCCCACGCCGGCGCCGCCGTAGAGGCCGACCTTGCCGCCGCGGACCAGGGGAGCGATCAGGTCGATGACCTTGATGCCGGTCTCCAGCACCGATGGGGCGGTCTCCTGGTCGGCGAATGCCGGCGGAGTCCGGTGGATCCCCCAGCGGGGCGCGTCGTCCGCCGCGGGGAGGTTGTCGATCGGGTTCCCGAGAACGTTGAACATGCGCCCGAGCGACTTCTCGCCAACCGGCACGGTGATAGCGTCGCCGGTGTCGATCGCTTTCGACTGGCGACGCAGGCCATCGGTCGAGTCCATCGCCAGGCAGCGAACCCAGTTATTGCCCAGGTGCTGCTGCACCTCGGTCACGAGGAGGCTGCCGTCATCGCGGACGATATTCACCGCGTTGTTGATCGCGGGCAGGTGATCGGGTGGGAACTCCACGTCGATAACCGTCCCAATAATCTGCACCACGTGACCTTCGGCGGCAGCAGTCATGACCATGGCTAGACCTCCACTAAAGCGTTCAGTTGACGCAGCCGCTATGCGGCCACGCTCAGGATTTCTGCGGGCTGGACTCCCACAAGGCTCTCCAGTTCACGCTGAGGGCCCGGCAGTTCCAGTCCGCGGGTGTATTCCGTGCGCACGGCCCAGCAGACCATGCCTGCATTCTTCGCCGACTCGATGCCCGCTGGCGCATCTTCAAACACAAGGCAGGATCGCGGCTCAACACCCAGTCGCTCAGCCGTGAGCAAATAGATGTCTGGCGCCGGCTTCCCTCGCTCGACTTCGCTCCCCGTCACGATCTCGTCAAATGCGTCCAGCAGCCCGATTCGATCGAGGCAGGCCTCAACCCATGGCCGGATGGACGATGACGCGATCGCCAGCGGCATATGCCCCGCCTGCAACGCGCGGACAAGCGCGACCGCTCCTGGCAACGCTTCGCTCCGTTCGCGATAACTGGCCAGCATCGTCTCGCGGTAGAGCGCCGAATAGTGCTCCCGAGACCCTGGCAGGTTGAAGTCGGCGATCATGTCGACCCAGCCGGTCTTGGTACCCATGTAGGGCTTGTACCGCTCCAGCGAGATCGACTTCCCCTCTGTCGCGAGGAGCTGATTCACGGCAGCAAAATGCATCGGCTCGCCGTCCACCAGGACGCCGTCCATGTCAAAGATCACTGCCTCGAATCGGGACGTTGTCATCCTCCCAGTGCCGCCGCGCCGCCGACGATATCGAGCAGTTCCTTGGTGATCTGCTCCTGGCGGGCCTTGTTGTAGGAAAGCGTCAACTCGCGCGTCATGTCCTGCGCGTTGTCCGTTGCATTCTTCATCGCCACCATCTGCGCCGACTGGAAGCTTGCGGCCGTTTGCAGGATGGCTTCGTAGATCTGCATCTCGATGTAGCGGGGCAGAAGACGCTCGAGAACCACCGTTGGCGACGGTTCGAAGATGTAATCCTGCTGATAGCCGGCCGCCTTCGGCTGCTCTTCGGGCGGCTCAATCGGAAGCAGCTGCCGGATTACCGGCCGCTGATTCGCCGTCGAGACGAACTGCGAGAAGCTGATGTACACGCGGTCGATGCTGCCAGCCAGGTAGTCGGCAATGATTACTCGCGCGATTCCGAGCGTATCCGCTTGTGCGGGATAGTCCCCAAGTTCAATGAACTCGGCTCGCAGGTCAAAGTGCGCACGGGCGAGGAAGTCTCGCCCCTTCTTCCCGACAGCAACCGCTGCAACCGCTCCCGGCTGTCCAACCGCGAAGTTGGCCACGCTCCTATTCAGGTTTGCGTTCAGTCCACCGCAAAGCCCGCGATCGGGTGTGATGTGGAGAATACCGACTGTCCTCACCGGACGGACTTCCAGCAGCGGGTGCGCCGTTTCCTGGTCGCCGCTGCTCGTCTTCGCGAGCCCCGCAAGCACGATGCGGAGCTTCTCCGCGTACGGCTGCGCTTGCTGAGCCCGGTCCTGCGCGCGGCGCATTTTCGAGGCAGCAACCAGCTGAAGCGCGTTCGTGATCTTCGCTGTGTTCTTGACGCTCGTGATGCGTCGCTTGAGCTGACGAATTGTCGGCATGAGCTACGTCCTGGCGAGGCCCCTAGTAGGGGACCGTGTCCTTGAATTTCGTAATGACGCCACGGATTCGCTCGTTGAGTTCGGGAGAGAGTTCCCGCTTTTCAGCGATTTCCGCGAGCAGTTCCGGGTGGTTGCTCGTCAGGAACTTCCGCAGTCCATCCTCGAACGAGCGAATCTTCGCGATTGGCACGTCGTCCAGCAGGCCCTGCGTCAGCGAGAACACCACCATGACCTCTTCCGGCATGCTCAGCGGAGTGAACAGGCCCTGCTTCAGCACTTCGGTTGCGCGCTGGCCGCGCTCCAGCTGCCGTCGAGTAGAGGCGTCGAGGTCGCTCGTTCCGAACTGGGCGAATGCCTGTAGTTCGCGGAACTGTGACATGTCCGCTTTCAGCGTGCCCGAAACCGATTTCATGGCCTTCGTCTGCGCCGCCGACCCCACACGGCTTACAGAGAGCCCAACGTTGATCGCCGGGCGGATGCCGCCGTTGAAGAGGTCCGACTCCAGGTAGATCTGGCCGTCGGTGATCGAGATGACATTCGTCGGGATGTAGGCCGAAACGTCATTCGCCTGCGTCTCGATGATCGGCAGCGCGCTTAGCGAACCCCCTGCGTCGAGGCGGGCCGCTCGCTCAAGCAGGCGGCTGTGCAGGTAGAAAACGTCGCCCGGATAGGCTTCGCGTCCTGGCGGGCGTCGCAGCAGCAGTGAGATCTCGCGGTACGCCCAGGCGTGCTTGCTCAGGTCGTCATAGACGATGAGGGCGTCGCCGCCGTTCTCCATGATCTCTTCCCCGATGGAGCAGCCGGCATACGGGGCCAGGTACTGCAGCGCCGCGGAGTCAGAAGCGTTCGCGGCGACGACAATCGTGTGCGCCATTGCCCCGGCTTCTTCCAGCGTGCCGACAATCTGTGCCACCTTGGCGGCCTTCTGCCCAATCGCGACGTAGATGCAGGTGAGGTCCCCGCCCTTCTGGTTGATGATCGTGTCGATGGCGATGGCGGTTTTGCCGGTGGAGCGGTCGCCGATGATGAGTTCGCGCTGGCCGCGACCGATCGGGAACATCGCGTCGATCGTCTTGATCCCGGTCTGGACCGGCTGGGTCACCCCCTTCCGGAGGGTTACGCCCGGGGCGATGCGCTCAATCGGGCGCGTTCGCGTCGTGGCGATAGGGCCGCGACCGTCGAGAGGGTTGCCCAGCGGGTCGACCACGCGGCCGATCAGCGCTTCCCCAACGGGAATCTCGATGATGCGGTTCGTCGCGCGGACTTCGTCGCCTTCCTTGATGTCCTCATACTCGCCGAGGATCACCGCACTCACGGACTCCTCTTCGAGGTTGAGCGCGATGCCCATGCTGCCGTTCGAGAACTCGAGGAGTTCTGAGTACATCACGTTCGAGAGCCCGTTGATCTGGGCAACACCGTCACCGGCGTTAATCACCGTCCCCACGTCCGTGGAAACGACGGCCTTGCCAAAACTCTCGATCTGCTCACGCAGGATGGAGGCAATCTCTTCAGCGCGTACTGCCATTCCGGCCCTTCCTTACTTTCCTGATTCCCTGTCGGGTCGCCAGTTTCGGTCTAACGGGCGCCTTCCAGTTCCCGGCGCAACGACTTCAGGCGAGTGGTCACACTGCCATCGACAAGCCGGTCGCCCACCTGTACCACGAGCCCCCCGATGATCGAGGGGTCGACAACCGCTTCAGCAACCACGGTCTTGCCGAGCCGTTCGCTCAACTGCCGCCGAATCCCATCCAGCTCTTCAGCCGAAAGGTCGACCGCAGTAGTAACGCGGGCGTGCACAATTCCCTCCTGGGAATCGGCCATCCGGTTGAACGACTCGGTCACCCAGCGTGCATCCAGCGATCGCCCTTTGCTGACCAGCAATTTGGCCAGGTTCAGCGCCAGCGGCTGGACGTCGAGTGTCCGATCCACCATCGCCAGTCGGCGATCGAGGGGAACCCTCTGGTCGGCGAGCAGCGCCGCGGCACCGGACTCGGCGAGCACCTTCGCGATGTCGTCGAGATCGGCGCGCCAGGCCGCGATCGTATTTGCCTGCAGGGCAATATCGAACGCCGCCTGGGCATACCGCTTGGCCGCATCTAACTCAGCCATCTGCTAGTTACCCGTGAACGACGACTCGGCCAGCGTCTCATCGATGATGCGCTGGTGAGCCTGCTTGTCGAGCGACTGACCGATTACCTTCGAAGCTGCCGACACCGTGATGTCAGCAAATTCAGCCCGCAGTTCGGCAATCGCCCGGTCTCGTTCCAGCTGAATCTCAGCGCGAGCCCGCTCGAGAGCGGCTTCGCGGTCGCGACCTGACTGTTCGCGGGCGTCGGCCTGGATTCGCTGAGCGATGGTCTGGGCCCCCGCTACGATTTCCTGGCCCTCTTTACGGGCCGTGTCCAACTGCGCCTGAATATTCGCCTGGGCGCTCGACGCTTCCGCGCGAGCGATTTCAGCGGCATTCAAGCCATCAGCAATCTTCTTCTTCCGTTCATCGAGCATCTTCAGGACAGGCTTATAGAGCGTCAGCCTGAGGATGATGACGAGGACGAAGAAGTTCGCCACCTGGGCGATCAGCTGGGGCAGGTTCAAACCAAGAGCGTCAACTGCCTGGCCCATACGGGCACCTCGCTGCGGATATAACTCGAACTAGATGACGAAGGCGATGATGAGGGCGGAAAGCAGGGCATAAATGCCGATGGCTTCCGCGAAGGCGACGCCCAGGATCATGTTCGTCTGGATGGCCGCACGGGCTTCGGGATTGCGCCCGAGTGCTTCCATCGCCTTACCGACGAGCAGGCCGATGCCGAGGGCCGGGCCGATGCCACCGAGGCCCATTGCGATGCCGGCACCGATTGCCTTCGCTCCGTTGTCGGTGAGCGCCTCCAGGAACGGCAGATATGCGAGCAGAAACATGACTTACGATCCTCCGTTGCGCTTCTCTACCCAGCGCGTTTTTGGGTTCACTGTGAACAGGCTTAGTGGGCCTGAGCAGCTTCTGGTTGATGGGCCCCCGAGCCTTCGCCCGGATGCCCTTCGTGATGTTCCTCCTCGTGGCTCTCCACCGCCATGCTCGCGAACACGAGCGTCAGCAGGGCGAACACCGCCGCCTGGATAAAGCCCACGAACAGCTCCAGCCCGTAAATCACGTCCACGAACAGGAACGGCATGAGGAACGTCAGCATGAGAATCAGCACTTCACCGGCGAAAATGTTGCCGAACAACCGGAAGGTGAAGCTGATGATTCGAATGAACTCCGAAAGCAGTTCCAGGATCCCAACGAACGACATGATGCCGTTGAGATTGAAGAACTTCTTGAGGTACCCGATACCGAGAGCCTGGAATCCCCAGAACTCCACGACCACGAACGAGCAGATGCCCAGCGCCAGTGTGTTGTTCACGTCGCTATAGACACCGCGGAAGAACGGCACGACCAGCGCCATCTTCTGGCTGTTCGAGAAGTCGAATCCAGAAACGGTCTTCCCAAGCGCGGGACTTGGCACGCCTTCGGCGTCCTTCGAATCGGCGATCAGCAGTTGCGGTGATGCGCTGCCCGTCAGAGTCGCGGCTGCCGCTTTCACAGTCTCAGCGGAAGGCGCCGCAATTTCGTCGTCCGTGGCCTTGAAGCCCGCGAAATTGCTGGCGAGGAAGACGATGTAGCGGTCCAGTGTGTCGGCCGCTGTGGCGTTCGCCTGGACCGTGAAGGCAACCGCCGACCCGCCAGGCTTGACGATCACCATGCCGCCCGTGTCCTGCATCTTCCAGCCGTCATACTTCTTCGTCTTCGCAAACAGGTCGCCGCTCGCCTGGTGCTCCTGGATGACCGCGAAAATCTCGTGGCCGACATCATTGGTCTTCCCGATGGAGTTGAAGAACGGCAGCAACCCGAACCAGTTGCTGGCGATGATGAAGAGGAAGAACGTGGCGATGACCATGAAGAACCGGCGGCCATTCTCGTGGCCCGCAATGTCCTCAATCTGGCCCATAAGGAAATCGACGACGGCTTCGACGAAGTTCTGGATACCAGACGGCATCAGCTTCATCGACCTCGTCGCAACGAGAGAAATGACGACGAGCAGAGCCATCACAACCCACGCCGTCAGCAGCGTGTTGGTGACGTGAAGAGGACCCAGCTTCCACAGCGACTCGGCCGGCACAATGATTGAAGGCTGAGGCCCCTTCGCGACGAGAAAGCCGATCGCGAGCCACACAAGGA
>DATCGT010000037.1:0-2661 GCA_036508775.1 Tepidiformaceae bacterium
GGTAGTTGAACTGGCCCGTGCTGTCCCGCACCCCTGCCCAGAGCGTGAGCTGGTCGCGCGACTCCGCCGTGTACACCCAGACCGAGAACGTTGCCGCATCAACAGGGAGGACATCGCCCTGGAATTCACCCGGCGGCCCGAGGGCATCCATCAACTGGTTCAGCGAATGGTCGGCAAAGTCGTTGCGGAACCAGAGGTAGTTGCGCGCCTCCGCCGGGTTCAGGGCCAGGATCTGGAGGTTCTGACCGCCAATGCCAGTCACCGCCAGCCCGCCGGTGGTGCGCAAAACCGATGTAGCGCCGGCAACGCCGGGGATCGCCCCAAGCAGGGCATCTGCGTCGCTCCCGTTCGTCCCGAGCTGGCCTTCGTTTCGCGCAGCGGCACGCCAGTCGACTCCCGTCTCAAACGCCGCCCGGTCGCGGTAGGAGCGTTCCGTCGTACTGGAGTAGCTCGCAGCGAAGGTGCCCACCGCCACCGCCATCATGAGAAGGAGAGTGAGCCTCGTGTATTGGCCCGGGCTGCGGACCACCTGCCAGAGCCCGATGGTGACCGTGACTCCCGCACCGGCCGCGAGGGTCTTCGCGGCCAGCTTCAACACCATCGGATAGACGCGAAGCAGGATCGCCGCCGCAGCCAGGATGATAAGCGCGGGGGAGGCCAGCAGGAGCGGATCCGAGGACACGCCCCCCGATGGAGACGGCGTGAAGACCGACCCCCGCTGGTTCAATTCCCAGAGGAGCATGCCCGCTATGAGGACGAGCGCGAAGTCCAGGTAGTACCGCTGCAGGAGTGAAACTCCAGGGCGGCCCTCTGCCCTCCGCTGACTCACCGCGCTACGCCGCGACACCACGAACGCCGGCGCGACCAGCGCCAGGAGCGAGAGCAATACCCCCAGTCCGGCCAGCCCGAATGACATCGGTGAAACCGTCACCGGGAGCAGGCTGTAATTCGCAACGTTCTTGAAGATTGGCGTGAACCCGAGGAGCGCCGTGGTCGCCGCGGCCAGGAACGGCGCGACGAGCATCACCGGCACGCCAACCACCAGACCTTCGAGCACATAGAGGCTGATCACCTGGCCGGTCGTCGCCCCGCGACTGCGAAGCAACGCGATCTCCATCGCCTGCCGCTCCACCACGACCGCCGACATCAGCACCACGTAGAAGAGCGCAACGGCTGCGATTTCGAGCAGGAGGATGGTCAGCGGAACCTGCTGGAAGTTCTCGCTCGTGCCAAAGCGGTCGAGGGTCGTCGTGAGCGGGCTGAAGGCTCCCCCACCGATCGGCGAGAACTCGTCGTACAGCGCATGAATGTCATTGCGCGCGCGCTGGAAGTTGGATCGCGACAGCTTCGACGGGTCGGCGAAGACGTTGTAGGCGAGTGTCACCGGGTATCCCGGGTGAACGCTCCCGAATCCGTTCAGAAGTGACGACTCATCCGTGAACATGGGCAGCACCGGCCCGGTACCGTCGAGCGGTCGACTCGAGTCGAAGTAGGCCGAGGCGCCTCGGACCCAGAAATGGTCCGCGGCGTCGACGGGATCGATAACACCAACGACCACGGCTGGATAGCTGAAGCTCACAGTCGCCTGAGGCTTGCAGGGGAAGGGAGGTGGCGCCGCGTCCGGGGGCGGGAGGGCCCGTTCGCAGGTGTCGAAGTCCTCGTAGAACGTAAACGCATCACCAACCGCGAACCCGGACTGGCGGAATGCCGTGGAACCGAGGACGACTTCGATCGGCTGGCCCGGTCCCGTGGGCTGCGGCAGGCGCCCGGCCACGACCGTCACGTGCGAGGCGTACCCGGTCAGTGATTGGAGCTGACCGAAGGGGTTGGTCTGGACGGGGTCTTTCCCCTGTTTCGCTGTGACCATCCACGGCGCGCGCAGATAGCGCTCGGTCGATGCCGCAAACCAGCCGATCCGCTGATCGATGCGCTGCTCGATCACGCCTCGGAGCGCGACGCCGTCCTGCGTCTGGATCGGGACGTTCGTAAATTCGACGC
The DNA here is from genome assembly GCA_036508775.1 of Tepidiformaceae bacterium. Classification (GTDB taxonomy): domain Bacteria; phylum Chloroflexota; class Dehalococcoidia; order Tepidiformales; family Tepidiformaceae; genus JBGPOS01. Next base: position 1,999 of record DATCGT010000037.1, read on the forward strand.
GAGTGCTCGGCTGGTCCGCGAGATCCTGCCGAATCTGGAACGTCAGCCCGAGGTCGGCCATGGTCCGTGCGTAGATCGGGGCGCTCGCCAGCAGCGTCGCGGCCACCACGACGCCGAGCGCGAGCACGCTCAGCATCCGCCAGTTCGATAGCCCACGACGGGCAAAGATTCGCCAGACAAGGAGTAGTGACCGCATAGCTTCTGCGGCGAAAGCCTACAGGTTCAAGCTGTCGGAGGCGACGCACGCGCCACTGGGCCACGCTGATTCGGCCGCCCTTTGCCGCGCCAGCCGGGCGCTGGTAGGCTCGGACCCCGCAGAGGTGAAATGGGAAGTCTTGCCGCGCTCCTCACGATCGTTGCGCGCAGAAGCATGGCCAATAGGCGCCTCCTGACCACGGTCGTAGTCGGGATCGTCCTGGCCTCTGCCTTGATGTCGAGCGTGGTGCTCTATTCCGACGCGATCCGGGATCTCGGCTTGCGACACGCACTGGAGACGCAGCCAGCTCTGTCGATGGACATCCAGGTCGTCAGTTCCAGCGCCCCGGTCCGTCGCGAGGACTCAGTCCCTCTGCTAAACCAGACCGCGCAGCTCCTCAAGTCCTACGCCGGCAATGTCATCGACCACACCGTCACGTACGGGCGCAGCGCGACCTTCTTCCTCAC
>DATCGT010000038.1:0-12850 GCA_036508775.1 Tepidiformaceae bacterium
GGCGCCGGCCATGAGGAACTCGATCGCGTCCTCGCCCGTGGCGATGCCCCCGCAGCCGATCACGGGGACGTGCACGGCTTTCGCGATGTCGTAGACGATGCGGAGGGCGATTGGCTTGATGGCGGGGCCGCTGAGGCCGCCACGACCTCGCGGAAGTACCGGGCGGCGCGACCTGATGTCGATGGCCATGCCAAGGACGGTGTTGATGGCGCAGATCGCGCTTGCCCCTGCATCCTGGCAGGCCACAGCCAGCGCCACGGGGTCGGTCACATTTGGGGTGATCTTGACGATGACCGGGAGGTCTGTGTGGCGCACGGCGGCACGCGTCGCGCGAGCGGAAGCCTCGATGTCCTGGCCAATCTCCATGCCGCCGATGTCGACGTTGGGACAGCTGATGTTGAGTTCGAGCGCGGCGATGCCGGGGACGCCATCGAGCCGCGACGCCATCTCCCCGAACTCGTCGACGGAGTCGCCCGCGATATTGACGATGACGGGCACATCCCAGCGGGCCCAGACGGGAGCCATCTCGTCGATGATCCGATCGAGGCCGACGTTTTGAAGCCCGATGGAGTTCAGCATCCCGGCGGGTGTCTCGGCGACGCGTGGCTGCTGGTTTCCCGCCCGCGAGGCAAGCGTCACGCCCTTGGAGACAACCGCCCCGAGGGCGTTGATTTCGAACTGGCGGGCGAACTCGAACCCCCAGCTGAACGTGCCGGAGGCCGGCATAACGGGATTCTTGAGAAGAAGCGGATTCTTGTGGCCCGGCGCGAGGTCGACCTGGAGGTTGGGGCGCATCGGCGGTAATTATATCAGTGGGCCGAACTACAGAGATCGCGGTCCAGTCGTGCGATGGCCCGGCGGACGCAAAGCGACCGGGCCAGGAGCCCGGTCGACAGACGGATACGTGAACTCTGGCGCTAGGAGAGGTCGGAAGATTGGCCTGCGCGCCGGCCCCGATAGCGAGAACCGTTCAGGCTGAAGCTGTCGTTGTCCCACATGAGATCTTCCGACGAATTCCGGAAGTCGCGGAGGACGCCGCAGCGCTTGCAGCGGCCATTACTCACGGACCCGTTCGGGGTTTCGATGACCCAGTGGTGCTGGCAGAGTCCCGCGTGCGTCCCGGTACCAGGTGATGTTTGTTGCATGGGCATGCTCCTTCAGATGCTGCCTTCCCTTTGATCGATCGTATCAGGTGGTGTCAAACGTGAATCCACCTTATCCGATCTACTCTCAAAGCAACGTAAATCGTTTGCAGGGGTGTCAGTAAAGCTCTACGATCATGGTCGAAGGTGATTTCGCGCTGCACCTCTCGACCCTCAGCGCCAGCGGATACGTACGACGGCCCACGAACTTCCCACGCTCCACTTCGCCCACTCTGCTACGTCCAGGGCCGCAGCCGCTTCGCTCTCATGATCATTACGCGCCAAGGAATCGGACGATGACTACTGCCAACGTCGCTGACCGTGACGCCGTCATGGCGGCTCTGGCGACAGTAAACGATCCAGAGCTGCACGCCAGCATCGTGCGGATGGGTATGGTAAAGGACGTCGTGGTCGAAGGCGGAGCAGTCCGGCTGAAGCTGGAGCTGACCACCCCGGCCTGCCCCCTTAGAGAAACGATTGCCACCGATGTCCGGGCCGCGCTTGCGACGGTACCCGGTTTCGAGAGCGTCACGATCGACTGGGCCGCAAACGTCCGGGCCTCAGACCCGAAAGAGGGACAGAAACCAATCGAAGGCGTCCGCAACATCATCGCGGTCGCCAGCAACAAGGGCGGAGTCGGGAAGTCGACTATCGCGACAAACCTTGCCGTTGCGCTGGCGAAAGCTGGCGCGAAGGTCGGTCTCATCGACGCTGACATCACCGGGCCGAACCTGCCCACCATGTTCGGGCTGGCCGCAGGCCTCCAGGCGGGCAGCACCGGCGGGCTCCGACCGATCGAGAAGTTTGGCGTTGAGGTGGTCTCGCTCGGCTTCCTCCTGCCGAAGGGGTCGCCAGTCGTGTGGCGCGGTCCGATGATCGGCAGCGCCGTTCGGCAGCTGCTGCACGACGTGCCCTGGAGCGACCTTGACTACCTCGTTATCGACCTGCCGCCCGGGACAAGCGACGCGTCGATGACCATGGCGCAGGAGGCGCCAATCGCCGGTGTGGTGATCGTCTCTACACCGCAGGATGTTTCGCTGGAAGATGCGATGAAGGCCGTAGCCATGTTCGAGAAGCTCGACATCCCCGTGTTTGGGATGGTGGAGAACATGAGCTACTTCATCGCGCCTGACACAGGCAAGCAGTACGACATCTTTGGACACGGCGGCGCGAAGAAGGCCGCCGATGAACTCGGGATCGACTTCCTCGGAGAGATCCCGATCGAACCAGCGGTGCGCGAAGGAGCGGATAACGGCATCCCCGTCGTGATCAGCGCACCCGACTCAGCCTCGGCGCGAGCGATCGAAGCGATCGCGGGGAACGTCGCCGCTCGAATTAGCGTTTTGCAAAGGATGGGCATTTAGACCCACATGGTTTTGAATATTTTCCCACGGCGGAAGGAGACTCCTGAGGAGTCCCCCGCCCAGCCACAACCAGTTCAGCCAGAACCCTCACCTGAGGCCCTGGCCCAACCCGCTCGCCGAACGATTCGGCGCGTACCCCGGGTCGTCGCACCTGAGGGCGAAGTCGCCGCCGTAGAAGCCCTTGAAGGCGCGGTCGTACCGGCGGCGCCCCGAGCCAGGCGTGCGCCGCGTGCCAAGGCGACCCCCGTGGTCGCTGCCGACGAGGCGCCTGAGGCTCCCGTCGCGACCGAACCGGTCATCGATGCCGTCGCCGCAACCGATGACGGCGTTGCTCCTGAGCCAGGTGCGGGTGACCGCCCGGCTGGTCGACGACGCCGTCGCGGACGTGGCGGTGCCGGCGCCGGGGCTGCACTCTCGGAGTCCGGTGAAGCCGAGTCCGAGGCGCCCAGCAGCAGTGATGGCAGCAACGCCGGTATCCTGCGGGCCCTGGACCGCCAGAGCCGGCAGATCGAACAACTTATCCACCTCCAGCAGGACATCGCGCGCCGTGGCGGAACCGCCGTCTCGGCCGGGGCACCTCCCGCGCGCGTCGGCGTCTTCGTCGATGTCGCGAATGTGGAGCTGGCTTCCGATCGCCTGCGGGCACGCTTCGACTGGAAAAAGATCCTCGACATTCTGACGAAGGACCGGACCCTCGTCCGTGCGATCGCCTATTCGCCGGTACACGACGACCCGGGTGTCAGCATCGAGACCCAGCGGTTCGTTGAGCCGTTCCTCGACAAGGGCTACAAGATCGTCACGAAGCCGCTCAAGCGCTTCCAGGACGGCTCCGTGAAGGCCAACGTCGACATCGAACTGGCGCTCGACGTTATCGAGATGCTTGATCGCCTCGACGTAGTTTGCCTCGCCTCGGGCGATGGTGACTTCCAGCGTCTCGTCGAGGTCGTCCAGGCCAAGGGCGTGCGAGTGGAAGTGATCGCGGTCGGCACGAGCACTGCGGCGAATCTGCGCCACGCCGCTGACTTGTACATCGACCTGCAGTCACGCCTGCACGATGTGCGACTCGAACCGTCCCGGTAGGACCATTCTTCTCGGAACCACCGCAAAGAAGGCGGCGCCAACCGGCGCCGCCTTCTTTCATTGTGTCGGACTCGATTCCTAACTGCGGATTCGGGGGATGGGCCGCGTCGGGCTGTCCCGCTCCTGCGCTATGATCCCGATGATCTCGTCGACTGTCGCCTCTACCTTGCCGTGGCGGTTGATGACGACATAATCATTGTTGTCGATGTCGGCCAGCTCCTCTTCGAGGTCCTCGATCCGGCGGGTGAGCGAAGCGGGATCTTCGCTCCCACGGTCGACGAGGCGGGCCCGGAGGGTGTCGCGGTCTTCGGCCATCAGGAAGATGAAGACCGCGCCTTCGAGCTTCTGACGCCATGCGCGGGCGCCCTGGACATCGGTGCGGATGATGACGTCGCGCCCTTCGCGAAGCGGGCGTTCGATTTCGGCCTTCTCAAGACCTTTCCAGTCCCCGTAAACACGGGCGTATTCCGCGAAGTCCCCGGCTGCGATCTTCTGCTCGAATCGTTCAGCGGTGAGGAAGTGGTAGTGATTGCCGTCCTGTTCGCCCGAACGGGGAAGGCGGCTGGTGCTGCTCGTCGCCCGGTGGATGCCGGTGCGAGTCCGAAGCAGGTCTATCACCGAATCCTTCCCGACGCCCGACGGGCCGTGGAGGACGATGACGACCGGTTTGCCGCTCACGAGCGAGCGGCCGTCCCTTCCGCGGCCTGCGCGATGTCGTCCCAGAAACGCGGGTACGAGACCGCGACCGCATCGTTGTCGATGCGGGTGTCGCCGTCGGAGAGACACCCCGCGATGCCGGCCAGCATGCCGATGCGATGGTCATGGCCCGCGTCAACGCGGCCGCCGTGGAAGCCAGTCGTCGGGCCGCTGACGCTGAAACCGTCTGCTCGCGCCTGGACCTTCGCTCCGAGACGTCCGAGCGCCTGGACGGTGGCGGCGACGCGGTCTGTTTCCTTCACGATTAGCTCCTCGGCGTTTTGAACAACTGTCTCGCCTTCGGCGAAAGAGCCGAGGATGGCGACAAGGGGGAGTTCGTCGATGGCCCGTGGGACCAGCGCTCCGCCTATGGCGATGCCGTGGAGCGTGGAGCTCCGAACGATGATGTCGGCTGCCGGTTCACCACCGGTCGTTCGTTCTTCCACGACCTCGATGTTCGCGCCCATGGCCCGGAGGATGTCGAGCATGCCGGTGCGCGTGGGATTTGTGTTGACGTTCCGCACCAGGATCTCCGCGTCGGGGTGGCAAGCGCCCAGGACGAGCCATGGGGCCGCGCTGGAGATATCGCCCGGGACCCGCAGAGAAAGCGCCGAAAGGTGCTGGGCGGGAGTGATCGAGAGCTTCGTCTCTCCCCGCGAACGCAGTGCCGCCCCCATGGCGGTAAGCATGCGCTCCGTATGGTCGCGGGAGCGAAATGGCTCCGTGACCGTGGTTTCGCCATCGGCGTAGAGGCCCGCCAGCAGGATGGCCGACTTGACCTGGGCGCTCGCGACGGCGTTGTCGTGTGAGCAGGCCTTCAGGTCACCGCCTTTGATGGCGAGGGGAGCAAGCGTATCGCCGGTGCGCGCGTGGATGTGAGCGCCCATCCGCCGTAATGGAGAGATGATGCGCGCCATCGGCCGCCGGCGGAGCTGGTCATCACCGGTAAGGATGCTGAGGATGGGATGAGCGGAGAGTAGCCCGGTGAGTAGCCGCATCGTGGTGCCGCTGTTCCGGCAGTCCAGCACATTTTCCGTTTCGAATAGTCCGTGCAGGCCATTCCCCTGGACGGTCGCGATGCTGGCGCCTTTGGGCCAGTCGATGGCGACCCCGAGGGCTGCCAGGCAGGCTGCCGTCGAACGGACGTCTTCTGAATCGAGGATTCCTTCGATGGTCGCCCGGCCGTCTGCGATGGCGTTGAAAATCAGCGCCCGGTGCGAGATCGACTTGTCGGATGGCACCTCGATGGTCGCGCGGATTCGGTCGGGGCGGTTTACGATCACTGCTTTTCGTCGGGGGCGCCGAGCCGGCGCCGCAGTTTCGTTTCGTCCGGCTGCACCGAGGGCGGCCGGTTGAGGATTTCCTTCATCTTGTCGTAGCCACCACCCATCAGCAGGCGTCCGATCGCGTCAGAGGAACTGCCCGGATCGGGGCCCTCGGCCACCCGCCGAAAAGGCGGATTCGAGAGGAACGAGTCCCGGTCGAACTGGGTGGTCTGGAAGAGCGCGTGCACCACGTCATCGCCTTCATCAAGAGCACGGACGATGGCGTTGAGGGAGTCCTGGTATCGCGTTATCCAGTGCCGCACAGCCTCGCGGTTGGTCGCCATGATGTCCGTCGACATCGTTGGGTCTCCGCTGGCGAGACGGGTGAGGTCGCGGAACGCGGGGCCCGCCAGCAACGAGGCGTCTTCCCAGCCGACGCTGTCGCGGAGCATGCGGAACAGGGCGACCGAAAGAAGAATTGGAACGTGGCTGACCGCCGCTGCGTACTGGTCGTGCTCGGCGGCGTCGATGTAGATAGGGGTGGCGCCGAGGGCCTCAATCAGCCCCAGGATCACCGAAACGGCCTGTTCGCTGGCGCGCGGCGAAGGGGTGATCGCCCAGTTGGCGCCCTTGAAGAGGTCCGCGGAGGCTGCACCCGGGCCGCTCTTTTCGCGCCCTGCCATCGGGTGTCCGCCAATGAAATTGATGGTCGGCGGGAGGAACTCGTCCGCCCAGGCCATAACCTGTGCCTTGGTGCTGGCTGTGTCGGTGATGATCGCGCCCGGCATCAACATCGGGCCGATTTCCTTCAGTGTGTGGCGGACGCCGCTGACGGGTACCGCGATGATGATCAGGCCGGTCCCGGTTACCGCTTCTTCGAGCGAACCTACGGCGCGGTCGATCGCCCTGATCTTCTTCGCCTCGTTCGTATGGGCCCGCTCGCGGTCAGCCCCGACGATTTCGAACTTGCGATCCTTTTGAGCCGCCAGGCCGAGCCCGACCGACGCTCCTATCAGGCCTGTGCCAATGATGGCGACGCGCGACTGTGCCAAGTAATCCCTCGGGAAGGGGCGCCCGTCAGGTTGCGGCGTCCGCCCCTTGCAATGCGGTAAGCATATCATCCCCGCCTTCGCGCGCATGGTGCTCGCGGACGAGTTGGACGATGTGCTCGGGGGCTCCCGCGGCTTCGAGCCTGGCCGCCCCGGCCTCGGCGTGGTGAAGGCTCCTGGCCGCCGCTCGTCGCCACTCGAGTCGCGACGAAGGCTTCGCGACTTGACCGGCGATGCCTGCGCCTGCGGCAAGCACGAAGACTACCCGGTCGAATCGTCGCTGCGCCCCTTTTCCGGTGTCGTGAACCAGGGCGGCGGTAATCAGGTCGGGTTCATCGTGCCCGTGAGTGATGAGGTAACGCGCAGTGCCCACGGCATGCACGATGTCGCGTGGGTGCTGGGCGAAGAAGAGGTCCAGGAGGTTCGAAGGCAGGTGGGCTCGGGCAAAGGCGATGTCGTCGTCAGTTGGTTGCCGGGAGGCTTCGAAGAACTGGCGAACACGATTGCGGATCACCCCGGAAGGATAACCCTCAGTACCTGCGTTTCCATGCCGCCCACTAGCCACGCGATCGGACTGTAGGGGGTGAGCCAGCCAATTGCGATCATGGTCATCAGGATGCCGGGGCCCCACGGGGCGAGTGAATTCAGCCTGTGCGAGAGTTCACCGGGCAGGACGCCGACAGCGACCTTGAAACCGTCGAGTGGGTGGATCGGGATCAGGTTGAACGTTCCCAGCAGGACGTTGATGAGGACGATGAACTCGAGGAATAGGCCGACGATTTCCTGGCCGCTCGCGTCACTGATTCGGCCGAGATCGCTTAACGGGGTGACCCAACCGAGACGCAAAGGTAGAGCGACCACGACGGCGAAGAAGAAATTGGATACGGGTCCCGCCGCAGCCACAAGCGCATTGCCGGTCTTTGGCCCGTGGCGGAGGCGGTAGGGGTTCACCGGTGTCGGTTTGCCCCAGCCGAACCCGACGAGGAGGAGGAGCACTGTCCCTAGCGGGTCGAGGTGGGCGAACGGGTTCAGGGTGAGCCGGCCGGCGCGGGCAGCCGTGTCGTCGCCCAGTTTGTTTGCCGCCCAGGCGTGGCTGAACTCGTGGAAGGCGATCCCGGTAACAAAAGCGACGACAAAAGCGGCGAGGTAAGCCAACAACGCGGGGGGGTTGTTGGAGAAATCGCGGAGGTGAAGCAGCATGCGAAAGAAATGCTAGCACAGCTTCACGTCTTGCCTCAGCAACGCCCTTTGCAACACGGATTGAAATATGAGACTGCCGTCCGTGCAATTGACCGGAGAGGTACCCATTGATACTGTCGAGATGCGTTGGAAGCAGCGGGTGGCACGCTGCGCCCGGCGGGCTCTGTTCTCAAGCCGCACTTGCGGTCTGGAGCGGGGCGGTGTTGAGACGATTGGCCGGGCGAACGTCGAGGAGCCTGGTCCGGGTTTGGATCACAGCCGTAAGGTTGTGGCCCGGCGCGAAGGTGGCCACATGACAGTCTCCTCCCACGCCCGTCTGAAGTCTCGCAAAGCCGATTCCCGGCGCGCGCATGATGCACTTGCAGGCGCAGCCCTCTTCGTTGTCGCCATCGCGATAATCCCCATCGTTTTCGCACTCTTCAGCGGCGGCGGCCCCACGCGCGGGACGTCGACAGCGTTCGCTTCGGCCTCCGCCGGGAACTACGCACTTGTTGCGACGATGAACCGCACCGACGACGCGATCTTCGCCGTTCCCACGAATGGCGGCGCTCCAATGCAGATAGTTGATGTGCCCCACCTGGACGGATTCGGGTCGAATGGGGCCGTTTCGCCAGATGGACAACGGCTCGCGCTCGTGACGGTTGATGCCGGTAGCCCGGCGAACCCGGGCGCAAGCCTTCTCGTGATCGACCTCGGTACGGCGGCCGTGACGCGGCTCGCGGTGGGCGTCGACCCGCAGCAGACGCCTACCTGGTCGCCGGACGGCCGGTCGGTGGTGATCAGCCGCCTCGCGCCCACCAATGGAGAGTTCACAGACGTCTCCTTCTCAGCGGTCGCAATCGACCTGTCGGGAGAACGGTCGCTCTGGACGGCAACCTCCGTGCTCGGCGCTTACGCGGTCGGATTCGATCCTGGCGGCCGCTTCCTTGGGGTCGCCATTGATGCGCGGGGTTCCACATTGTTCCGCGACGGTCAGGAAATGTTTCAGCTCAGCACGCAGATCACGCGGGACTGGCGGCTGAGCCCCGATGGAAGCCAGCTCGCCTTCGTCGAGTCGGATGTCAGTAATGGGTTGCGCTACATCGGTCGCGTGGTGTCTCTCTCCGGGGATGTGCAGCGAAGCGCTATCCAGGCAGGGCCCGTGGTCCAGTCGCTGGGGGTCGCCTGGGCGCCGGGCGGTCAGCCAACTTTCGGACAGGAGCCGAACGCCGTTCTGGAAGCTCGGGGTCAGTCTGCCGGCGTGACCGGTTTCGATATTCCACTTTCCTACTCGGCTGATGGTTCCGCCCTAGCTGTTCAGCACTGGAGCGGCTCCGATTTCTCTGACCCCGGTCAGCTCCACATGGAAATGGTCGTGAACGGCGAACGAACGGCGTTGAGTGATTTTGCGAGGTTCTACGGTTGGGCGGCCCGCTGACCCGCCTGGGCCTGCTGGCCGTCGTGTTCTCGGCGGCACTGAGCCTGGCGCTAACGCTGGGTCGAGAGCGGTCCGCTGTGGCCTGTGGTTCGCAACGGCCGTTTGATTTCGATACGTATGAAGCACAGGACTACGTCAGTGTGTATGGCACCGCGATCCAGCTGGCGGCCGAGGGGAAAGTCTTCACCACGCCTTACAACATCAACGGCACGCCTGACGGGGCGATCGACCTGAGTTACCAGGGACTGGAGATGGGACCGGGGACGGCTCGTCTGCCCGCGAACACCACTCTTCGCATTCCGCCCACGATCTTCAAGTCGATCGCGTGGATCGAAGCGAGCTGGTCGAACGGGGCGTCCTCGGTCCCGTGGGGTGGCATTGGCCCGATCCTGCGCTCCTTCGACTGTGGCTACGGGCTCGCGCAGGTGACAACCGGGATGGGCGACAACACAGGCACGCCGACTGCTAGCCAGGCGATCATTGGGACCGATTTCGTTTTCAACCTCGCGGAAGGGGCGCGGATCCTCGCCGACAAGTGGAACTCCGCGCCCGATTACCGGCCGATCGCGGGAAACGGCGACCCGGCGATGATCGAGGACTGGTACTTCGCGATCTGGAGCTACAACGGGTTCGCGTTCGTCAACCATCCGCTGAACCCAAACCTGAAAGCGCTTCGCGGGGGTGGCGAGAGCCCGATCTACCACTGCTATGACCCGTCGGCGCCGAGCTACCAGGTGACATCGAGCGGCGGGCCCGCGTTCGGATACGGCGATTACACCTACCAGGAGCGCGTTTATGGGTGCATGCGCTTTCCGCCGTATCCCACGCAGGGCGACACGACGGTGCGGATGTGGCCAGCGCAAACTTTCCTCATGCCCGACTTCACCATCCCGGCGGTGGCAGCGGCGTTCGCGCCTGAAGTGTTCTCAACTTGCGAAAACCAGGGGTTCGGAGCGGGATGCACGGCGGCAATGGATTTCCCCACGACGATCCCGGCCAAGCAGATTGTCCAGCATCCTGACCTGACTCCACCCGCGAATCTGGCTATGGCGGCGGCGTTGCTTGGTAATCCAGTGTTCCAGTACAGCGGTAGCCAGAGCGCGATGCTATTCGTGAAGCGTGACGGCACCGTGACGAACTCATCCTTCACCGTCACCAATGTTGGGCTTGGCATCGCGCCGTTCCGCGTGCGGACGTCGGCGCCATGGATCGTCGTGCGGCATGACACCGATCCGACGGGTCGGAGAATGGATGGGGGCGTCGCGCTGGGCCAGGACGAGAAGGTGGTGCTCCGACTAGGGTCTTCCCAGCAGGGTTACACCAGCCAGTTGATCATTACCATCGACCCCACGCAGATGCCGAAGGGAGTCTCGGTCGGAACCGTGTTCATCGAGCCGCTACTCGGGGGAGGCGGGACCTTCTCCGTCAATGTTACCGGCGTCAACGGATACAACTACCAGACCATCCTACCGGGCCTGAGCGCCAGCCCGTGAATGTGATCGAACTGCTCGGATTGACACGGTTGCGGCGGCACCACGCAATCGAGCACGCGACGATCGCCGTCTTGTTTCGGAAGCGCGGACAGGTGGTCGGGGTTGTCGGTCGCAGCGACTTCACCGGCTTCCACATCTTCGGTCCGTTCACGCCGGAGGAGATCGAGCCTGCGGTCCAGGAAGCGATATCGCGCCTGCGCAACGGCGAGCGGGACCTGGCGATCACCCCGTTCTGTGGAACGAACATTGCCTTGACTGGGATCCTCGCGGGCGGGACCGCACTGATCGCTGCGGGACGGAGCCGGCGCGAGGGTTGGCCGCGTGCTCTAACGGCAGCGATGGTTGCGACGCTTGCGGCCGCGCGAATCGGGCAGACGGCACAGCGCTACATAACGACGGATGCAAACGTCGGCAATACGAGACTTGCGGGCATCCACGGCTACGACACGCGTCCGTTCGGCCGCCACCTGAAGGTCTACCTGCGCGACGGCTAGTGCGCGTGCGCCTCTTCGAGAGCCTTCTTGTGTTCTGCTACTACCTTTTGCATCGCCTGGGCAGGGACGTCGCCGTAGTGGTCGAAGTCCAGCTCGAAGGCGCCGCGCCCCTGGGTGACTGAGCGCAGATCGGAGGCGTAACGCTGCACTTCGGCGAGCGGTACTTCTGCTTCAATGACGCTCATGCCGCCTTCGGGATTGATGCCGTGGATCTTGGCCCGTTTCGTGTTCAGATCGCTGACGACATCGCCCGCATGCTCCTCCGGCGAGTACACCTTGATGTTCATGACGGGCTCGAGCAGCATCCCCGAAGCCCCGGCGATTGCTTCTTTCAGCGCCTGTGAGGCAGCGAGCTTGAACGCCATTTCGCTGGAGTCGACGGGGTGGTGTTTGCCGTCGTAGAGGATCACCTGGCAATCGGTCAGCTCATACCCGGCGAGAATTCCTTCCTTCGCGGTCTCCATGACGCCCTTTTCGACCGCGGGGATGAATTCCTTCGGGACGGCGCCGCCGACAACCCGATCGATGAACTGGAGGCCTGAGCCTCGTGGGAGCGGGTTCACCTCGATCGCGACGCGGGCATACTGACCATGTCCACCGGTCTGCTTCTTGTGGGTGTAGTCCGAGGAGGCCTTCTTGCCGATGGTTTCGCGGTAGGGGACGCGCGGCAGGCTGAGCTCGACATCGACGTTGAATTTCCGGCGCAGCCGTTCGATCGTGACATCGAGGTGCGCGTCGCCGAGGCCCGCGAGGATCGTCTCGGCCGTGCTCGTGTCGCGGCTCAGGCGAAGGCCGGGGTCTTCTTCGATAAGGCGTTGCAGGCTCGGACCGAGCTTGTCGACCGCGCCCTTGCCGACCGGCTTAACGGCCATGCTGTAGACGGGGTTGGGGAAGGTAATCGGGGGCAGCTTGCAGGGCTTTTCCCTCGAGCAGAGAGTGTCCCCCGTCGCCGTCTGGGTCAGCTTCGCGACCACACCGATATCTCCGGCATTGAGCTGGGCGATCGCTTCCTGGTCCTTGCCGCGCTGGACGTACACCGTGCCGAGCCGCTCGTCGGCGGACTTGTTCGCATTCCAGAGGTGACTGTCGGAGCTGACGCTCCCGCTGATGACGCGCATGTAGGTCAGCCTTCCGACGTAGGGGTCAGCGGCTGTCTTGAAAATGAGCGCCGCGGGCGGGCCTTTCGGGTCGGCTGTGAGCTTAAGGCCGTCCGCTTCGATCGGTGCCCGGTCGGAAGGGGCGATGCCGCTGAAGGCGATGTTGTGGAGCACCTGGCGGACGCCGATCTGCTTTGCCGAGGAGCCGCAGAGGACAGGGAAGAGTAGGTCGTGGTTGAGCGCGTTGTGGAGGACGGTCCGGAGTTCGTCTTCGCTGAGTTCTTCGTCCGCGAAGTACTTCTCCATGAGCTTCTCGTCGGTTTCGACGATCGCTTCGATCAGGCTCGCCCGCAGCTCCGTGGCCTTTGCCTGGATCTCGGCGGGGATGGGCGCCTCATCGCCCTTCTCTCCCACATACGCCTTCATGTGGAGGAGGTCGACGACACCCGTGAAGGTGCTGTGGGCGCCGATTGGGAGCTGGAGCGGCGCGACGCGCGTTCCCCAGCGCGCCTGCAGGGCCGCCAGGACAGTCTCGAAGTTCGCGTTCTCGCGG
>DATCGT010000039.1:0-2986 GCA_036508775.1 Tepidiformaceae bacterium
ACGGATCGTGGCGGAGCCCCCGTAGTAGTCGGAGGCCGGGAAAGCCGGTCACATGGCGAAGGGGGGCAGCGAGCCAGCAAGTGCGGCGGAGGAATGCAGGAGGTTGTCGGTGAATACTGGCACACCGATTTTCGGCGACGAGGAACGGGTACTGCGGGGCCTCCCCCACCGGCACCGCTGAGCGATCAGTGGGGTTCGTGGAGAGCCGGATGCGTGGAGACACGCACGTCCGGTTCGGAAGGCGGGCCAGGGAAACGGACCAGTCGAGAGGCTGGGACCGCGCCCTGGCTCGACCTTACAAGCGTCCCGTTTGATATAGCATAAGCATGTGATCAGATATCCTCCATGGGAGCGAAGGGAGGCTATCCATGCGCGGACGAGTGGAGCGACAGGAAAAGATGCTGATGGGGGTGACGACGGAGGATTTCATCCCGCTCATCCGCCTCAGACCGAGGCCCTTTAACGCCTCAAACGAACCCCTTTGCCCCGCCAGTCCGGCCGAACTCGCAAAAACCCGCCCTCTTCAACACCCTGCTAGGGGAACCTTGTGCCGGCGCGAATCTGGGCGGGGCTCTCAACGGAAGGGCTCGTATCGCGGGGATGGGTCAGCCGGATCGACCAGAGGCGTTCCGCCCCGGCCCACCGCGTCGCAATGGTGCCGTTGATGCGGAAGTCACCAGAGTCGATCATGACCGACCGCCTGCCCTGGCTGAAGTAGTACTGGAAGAGCCGGCCCTTGCCATGGATGACGTGCTCCACGGACAGCGTTAGATCGTTCTCGCCCTTGCGTAAGGTCGCGGTCGCGAGTGGTTCGCCGGTATCGCTGACAATAGTGACCATCTTTGGAGCTGCCCTTCCAGTGCCAGACCACGGTTTATATTGCCTGGAAATTCAACCTAGACCCGGCCTAACGCTGGACATAGGGGCCGACGTATCGGAAAGCGTTCCCCCATTGGCCCCAGCGAAACATCGGTGAATTGCGACGCCGCGCAGGTGTCGATGCCGTCATAACGAGAAGCTATCGCCAGCGCATTGATCCCTGTTTTTCGCCTCTTACTATGAATCTACTCACCGTTAGCCAGTCACGGCAGAGAAGAACAGATGACGACGATGGTCAGGTCCTACGCCACCGATTCTTCGCGAAAAGGTATCGAGCGTGCCATCGAGGAGCTCTATGCGGCCGGCCTCGAACTCCAGGCTGCCGAATCGAACCGGGACGTACCCGCGTATACCAGGGCTCTTATGCCGGAGTGCGTCCGGCGAATCGCCGCGCTGATCGACGATCTGAGGATAACGGCAACAGCCCCCTGGTCTCGCCCGGAATAGCATTTCAGCAACCCGGCAGTTTCCCTGTTCCTGACCGCTCCGGGGCTGCTTAGCGCCCGGATCGTGTCGACAATCACCGTGAAGCCATGCGACGTAATGCGATCGAACTGCTGGACGGAATCCATGACCTGGCTCCCTTCCCCCTTGTTGGGCTGAGGGTCATCGAGCTTGTCCGGGATCAGCGAACGAGCGCGTCGGAGTTGGCGGAGATTCTTGCCCTGGATCCCGTGCTTACCGCGAAGATTCTCAAAGTGAGTAACTCGGCGGCCTGGGGTCGGCAACGGAACATCACCACTGTGCGTGATGCGGTCGTCCTGCTGGGGTTCGAAGAAGTCCGGCAGCTTGCTCTCCTGACCTGCGTCGTTGCGAACTTCGGAAACAGTCCCAGGGGCAACGACGGATTCGACATGGAAGGCTTCTGGCTTCACAACGTCACGGTTGCAGTCGCAGCCGAGGCAGTGGCGCGAAAGACAAAGCTTGCGAATCCCGGAGATGCCTTTACCGCTGGCATCCTCCATGACATTGGGCGCCTGGTACTGCGGACGGCGCTCCCCGGCGCGTTCCATGACGCCCTGGTCCTGCAAGCGCAGCAAGGGGTGGCCCCGCGCGAGGCGGAGATCCGAACGACCGGATACGCCCACGAGGATGTCAGCCGGGCTCTCGGTGGCTACTGGCAGTTCCCAATGAATATTGTCGAAGCCATCGGCGGGCACCACAGGGTGGACCTGGCGCTGGCGGACGGCGCCCTCGCGGGCATCCTCTCCCACTGCGATCGGTTCGTCCTCGGGCACGAGTTCGTCGCAGCCAACTCCGGCGAGCCGCCTTCGGCCGACCTCGAAGAGGTGGAACGGCTCTGCGGCGGGTGGGAAGAGTTGACGGAGAAGGGCCAGTCTTTCGTGCACGCCGTATCTGGGAAGGCGCAGGCTGCGGCTTAGGACGACTTCGGGTCTACCCGGTCAGCTTTCCGTCGGCGTCAGTCCGAAGCGGTCCCCTTTTCTGAAGCGCACCGCGAGGTCAACGGGCGCCAGCCGGCGTACACCCTCGACGCGGCCGTTCCCACCCATGCTCATCATCGCCAGGTAGTCGCCCAGCGCGTCTTCGAGGTGACTGGTGTAGCCCTGCACGTCCTGGGCTTTGTTCATCTCGACCTTCGCGAATCGGAGCGTCACCGGGTCGTTTTCCGCCACACGGCGTGCGTAGGCGTAGGTCTCTCGCTCCAGGTCTCCCTGGGCGAAGACGCGGTTCACGAACCCATACTGCGAAGCTTCGTCGGCGGAGATGAAGCGGCTCTCAAAGCAGAGTTCCTTCGCCCGCTTGATCCCGATGTCCCACGGGATCGACATGTATTCGACGACCCCCGCGAGGAAGAGCGAATCGGTCGCGGCGAAGACTACGTCCATCGACGCCGCAAGCATCCAGCCCGCGAAGATGCAATAACCTTCAACCATCGCGATCGTCGGCTTTGGGAAATTCCGCCAGCGCAGGAGGACATCGAGGTTGTACTTCTTGAACTGGTTGTAGCGATCTATCCCCGCGGATGCCCGACCAGCTGCCTGCGATTCCGGTGTCCCGAGGTCGTGTCCGGCTGAGAACGTGCCGCCGCTCCCCCGGACCACGACAACGCGAACGTCGTTGTCGGCCTGCGCCAGGGTGAACGCGT
>DATCGT010000040.1:0-2450 GCA_036508775.1 Tepidiformaceae bacterium
GATCGGGCCACCAGCTGGCGATCAGTCGCCCCGCCACCTCCAGCCTGCGTGTGGGGCCGGCCTGCGGTCGCAGGCCGCATGACCGAAAAGCGAGATGCGCGGCGGTGGCTTGCAGTTCGGCAGTCACCGCCACCGCCCGCTGCTGTTGGCCGCAGACCCGGTCGAGCAGTGCCATCAGCGGGATGCGCTCGGCCAGCGAGGTGAAGGCCGCCCCCGATTCGCCGGGCCGCCCAGCGTGGCCAACGCCAGGGCATAGAGTGCTCCCGGGGCGCCATCTCGAGAGACGGCAGGCGTGGCCGCAGCAACCTTCGCCTGGAACCGCTCCCAGCCCAGGCGCTCAAGTACCGGCCCTGGCAAGATCCCGTGGGCGCAGGGCGGCAGGAAGAGTGCACTCTGCCGCAGCGGCAGAGTGAGGATCGGGATCGACCCTGCCGCTTTTATGGGCGGTGAGAGCGCCCCCGGCGTCGTTGACACGGACAACGTGGAGGACCACGTCGCGATAGGCCGAGTCCGCATCGTGGCCGTGCTGGTGCCATCCGCTGGCGCGAAGGTGAAGCTCAACATCGCCGCGAAGGAGGTCTCCCGAAGCCTCAACGATTGCACCGCGGAAGTCCGGCCCGGCGGGGCCGCCGGGGATGCCAGGAAAGACAACCCGGAGGCTTCGGCCGTCCTCGAGGCAGGCAGGCCCGCCCAGGCCGGCGGCCCAGCGAGCGGACAGTGCCGCTTCGTCGCGCACGTCGAGAGCGGCAAGCTTAGCCACCGGGTGGCCCCGGGTCGTAAACCGCGGCTTCTTCCGCCAGCATCGCGAGGACGACGGTACTCGCGCCGCGCGGCGCGTAGCGACCAGTCTCCCATTCACTGACCGTCTGCTGACGAACACCGAGCCGATCCGCGAAGGCAGACTGGCTGAGCTGGAGGCTGCTCCGGAGAGCGGAAACCCGCTGAGCGGTCCACGGGGCCCTCGCCCGCCGCCGGCGAACGCTGTACGGAGACTGCTCTTCGCTCACTTCACTACCTGTTTCCGTGTAACCATAGGCGGAAACAGGCCGCCGGGGCAAGCCTCAGATCGACATCACAGGATGACGCCGGTCTCGCGGAGCACCTCTATTTCGCTGGGGGAGTAGCCTGCCCCGGCAAAAACGGCGTCGTTGTCGGCACCGAGGATCGGACTCGGCCCCTGGGGAGCGAGAGGGGTTTCCGACATCTGGAAGGCGGGTCCAACCATCCGGAGATGCCCCAGAAGGGGATGGTCCATCTCCACGACCAGGTTGTTCGCCGCCGTCTGGGGGTTGTCGAAGAGCTCCTCGATGAAGTAGAGCGGACCGGCGGGCACGCCATGCTTCTCGAAGATCTCGCCCCATTCTTCGGTCGTCTTCGTGAACATCAGCGTCTCGGCGACCTTGACCAGTTTCGGGCCTTCGGTGGCCCAGTCTGGTGGCATGAGCGTGAAGGCCCCGTCCTTGAAGCGTGGGTCTTTGAGACCGGTCGCGTTGAGCACCTTGATCCTGAGGGACTGGCTGAGGGCGCCTACGGCGATGAATCCGTCGGACGTCTGGTAGACGCGGTAGTAGATGTTGCCGGGGGCCAGGGGCCGGCCGCCGGCGTGAACCTGGACCTGCTCGGCGAAGTCCTTCTTCGCGAGACGGGCTTGCTTCAGGTTCTCGAGCATGTTCGGGACGTTCTCGCCGTCAAAGGCATCGATGAAGGTGAACTGGCTCGTCTGGATGGCGAGGGCCGTCCCCATCAGGGTGATGTCGATGCGCTGGCCCTTCCCGGTCTTCTCGCGGGCGTACAGGGCGGCACAGATCGCGTTGGACATCTGGATCCCGGTCGAATAGTCCGCGACGGCGGGATAGATATAGGTAGGGACTCCCTCCCCCCTGCCCATCTTACCTTCGCCCGCCATCAGGCCGGTCATGGCCTGGACGACCAGGTCATAGCCACCGCGACGGGCAAGCGGCCCCTTGCGGCCGTAGGCCGTGTTCTCGCAGTAGATGATCTTCGGGTTGTGTTTCTTGAGGGACTCGTAGTCGATGCCCAGGTCCTCGGCGACGCCGGGGCGGTAGTTGATGACCGCGACGTCGGCTTCCTTTGCGAGCCGGTAGATTGCCTCGCGAGCCTCAGGGCGCGTCATGTCAATCGCGACACCCTTCTTGCCCCGGTTCAGACTCATGTAGGTCCGCGATTCCTTCGGCACCAGCTCGACTGAAAGCCGCCACGGTTCGCCTTCAATCGGCTCGAACTTGGTGACATCGGCACCCATGTCCGAGAGCAACATCCCGCAAAACGGACCGGCGATAATCTGCGTGAACTCGAGGACCTTCACTCCGCTAAGAGGACCAATGGCCATGTTCGTTCTCCCCCCACCCCAACTGAGCCGCATTCTAACGGGCAGGTGAGTGTTGAGGGAAAGAGTCGATGGCAGGAATAGCCAGCGACCATAGCTGAAC
>DATCGT010000041.1:0-2246 GCA_036508775.1 Tepidiformaceae bacterium
CCAAAAGCCTTCCGATATTGGGAATCGCCTCCCGCTGCGCCTCTGCCGCCAGCACCGGCAGACCCGCCTGCGGACCGACGACAGCGCCCTGGCACTCCTGCGTGACGATCGCCGCCCAGCGCGGATCCACCAGATCCCCAAGGGCCGGAACGGGCATCAGGCGCGCCCGGCGGGCACGGGCAGGCCGAGCAGTTCGAACATGTTCGCCGACATGATGCGCTCGACGTCGGCAGGCGGAAGGTCATCGATCTGGTCTGCGAACGAGAGCGGCTTGTCCAGGCCCTCGGGGTGCGGGAAGTCGGAGCCGAAGCAGACCCGCTCCGGGCCCATCAGCTCGATCAGGCCGTGCAGCGAGTCCTCCCAGAACGGGTTGATCCACACGTTGCGCTTGAAGACCTCGACAGGGTGCTCGGCGAACTCCCCCGGCATCTTCTTGTAAGCCAGCGCGAGGTTCTTCACAAGAAGCCCGACCCAGCTACCACCGTTCTCGACACTCATGAGCTGGACCCCAGGGAAGCGGGTCAGCATTCCGTGGCACACCGCCGAGGCCAGCGCATCCTGGATGGTGCGCCCGCCATCCGCGACCGCAGCGAAGGGATTCGGGCGGAACGACACGTATTCGCCGCTCACGCCTTCCCACGTGTTCAAGTAGTCCTGATAGCCGCTGTCAGAGGCGTGCATCGCGACGAGCACGCCCGACTCCTGCACCCGCGCCCAGAAGGGGTCGAACTCCGGGAGGAATGGCGAACGGGGCCCCCGCAGGCCGCTCACCGGTGCCGGACGGAGCAGCACGGCCTTCGCGCCTCGATCGAGCAGCAACTCGAGCTCTGCGATGCCCTTGTCGAGCACGCACGGGTTAACGATCGGCGTACTGAAGATTCGCCCGGCATAGTCGTACGACCACTGCTCGTGCAGCCATTCGTTGAACGCATGCAGCGCCACCTGCGTCAGCTCCGGGTCGTCACGCAGCCGCTCCTCGATCAAGCTGGCCAGCGTAGGGATCATGAGGCAGGCAGCGACTCCCTGCTCGTCCAGCAACTCGAGCCGCGGACCCGGCTCCCGGAACGCCGGGATCGACCGCATCGGCCGGCCGGTGAGCTCCCGGAGCGACTTGCCCTCAGGGTTATTGCCCGCGTAGAAGGCCATGTGTGCCCCGGGCGGCGCGACAACCTCGAACGTCGGATTCGGGATGAACTCCGTCAGGACGTTACGAACGACCAGCTTCTTGCGGCCGTCAATCTCCACGAATCGGAACAGGTTGCGATGGGCCGCCGGCAGATGACGGGTGAACGCATCCTCGGTCTCGTACAGGTGGTTGTCAGCATCGAAGACTGGGAACGCTAGCTCTGTCACCCCACCGTTGTAGCATTCCTGGCGACTCGATGACAACGGTACTTTCCGGATCAGCAAGTCTTGCTATCCCGCCGGTCCCGTCTCCTTCGGACGAGCCGCGGTCGACGTTCCCTTGGGGAGGCAGCGCATGGACCTGGGCATGTGCGGACGCGCGTACGTCGTCTTCGGTGGCACTCGAGGTATTGGCCTGGCAGCGGCACGGGCCCTCACCGCCGAGGGAGCCCATGTCGCGCTGGTGGGCCGCGATCGCACGCTCGCGAGCGACGTCGCCGGCGGGATGGACGAGAGCTCCACCGGCAAGGTCGTCGGCATCGCGGGCGACATCAACGAAGAGGGAGAGGCCGAACGCCTGCTCGCCGAGGCCTCCCAGCAGCTTGGCCCGCTGCGCGGCCTGGTGGTGACCACGGGTCTGGGGATGCGGGCGCAGCGAGACGTGCTCACGGCCACGGATGCGGATTGGGCTCACAGCTTCTCGGACATCCTCATGGGAACCGTGCATGTCTGCCGAGCGGGCGTCCCGCTACTGGTCGAGGCCGGCGGGGGCGCGATCGTGACGACGGCGGCCTACTCGATTCGCTCACCGAAGCCGCACCAGGCGCCCTATGCCGCGCTCAAGTCGTCCGTCGCCACCTTGACGAAGGGCATCGCGAAAGCATTCGGGAGTCAGGACATCAGGGCTAACTGCGTGTGCCCCGGCGCCACCGAGACGGAAGTTCTCGCCGCCATGCGCACGCGTATCGCGAGGGAACGCGGATGGCCGGTAGAAGGAGCTCTCGAGCGGATCATGGCGCAGGAGTGGGGAATGAATGTCGCGCTGGGTCGAGCCGCCAAGGCCAACGAGGTCGGCGACGTCATCGCCTTCCTGCTTTCCGAGCGAGCCAGCTATGTCACCG
>DATCGT010000042.1:0-2137 GCA_036508775.1 Tepidiformaceae bacterium
GTAGGTGTCGAAGGCCGGTGGGAACCCGATCAGGAAGTACAGGCCGCCCATCACGGCGGTGATGGCCAGGGTCCACCACGCGAGCCGCTTCATCGTGAAGGCGTACTCGTGGGTCGAGGTGATTGCCCGCAGTTCACGCGGCTGGTCGACTGTCAGGTCCATCGCACCTGTCCTCAACTCTCTGGAAGACGCTTCAAAGCGAGGCGTAATCAACGCTCAGTCTCATCCGGCGCGGGGCCAGAGGCAGGCGCGAACGGCACTGCAGGGCGTGCCGTCGGTCACGAACAGTCAGCACTTCCTGTTCGATCATCTGGCCTCGGCGGGCGCGCTCTCGCTTCTCGAAGCGAGCACCTCGGCCGGGTCGAGCGGCTGCCGGCGACTCGGACATCGCTCGCGACGCGCGATCGGGCCGGTCTCGACCTGCCGTGGCTTCGGCTCGAAGTCGTCGGAGAGAGTGCCCGACATGGTCATTCGCGCAAGCCTGCCGTGGTCTACTGACCTCCGTGGCTTCTTCCCGGCACGCTCCGGGGCGCGTTCGGTGAAGCCGAGCTCCACGGGCTGATCGGGCGCATACCGATCCGAGGCGCTCCCGATCGCGACCCGATCCGCGCACTGTGGCGTAGCCGCAGGACCATTGGTTGTTCAGCCACGGGTCCGTCACCGCCCGTGTTCGCGGGCTCGAATCAGGTCTCCCGCTCCACCGTTCGCTCTGTGCCCGGCGCGACACTCAGCCTGTGGGGCGACCGCCGATTCGACGAACGGGATCGTACCCGCGGGGTCGAGCAGCCTACCAGGTACGAGCCGTCGCGCACCCGAGGCACCGCCCGTCAATCGGGCCGACCCGCGAGTCCAATTCCCGCTCGGAACGCCGCGGCGGCGCTCGTGCTGTCAGGGGTCGGAGCGCAGCCGCTCGGGTGCGAGGGCCAGCACGTCCTTACGCGCGAAGATGCCCAGGAAGCGAAGGCCGCAGAGCAAGAGCGCCACGCCGAGCCCGCTGTAGAAGAAGGCAATCATCCAGTCCGGAACCAGGTGCGAGAGGCGGAGCGCCATGCCGCCGCCCATCATCACCGCCATCACCGCCCACGACGAGGCGTTGAAGAAGTGCCAGAAGGGGAGTCGATCCTCCGCCCGCGCGCGGATCCGACCGCTGTGCTTCCGGACGAGCCGGGAGAAGACGAAGAAGTAGAACACGAGGAAGATCACCGCAGCGAGCGGGAGAAGGATCAGGTGCGAGGGCGCCAGCCCGAACTCCAGCGGCAACCCGATCACGCATACCATCGCGCCCGCCGCGCACCAGACCAGACCGGCGATGAGCATCAGGTGATTCTTGGGAATGTGGACGAGTCGCACGATTCGATGACTCCTGCCGCACCGGTCGACGGGCGGCGCGATTGTACCCGCTGAGATTGTGAGGTCGCGCAGAACACCATCGGGCGGTCGCGGCGGCCTGTCGACGGGTCGTCGGCGAGGGCGACGTCCTGATCCGCTACGGCGTCGAGGAGGTCAGCCCGGGTCAGAAGGACCCGACTGCCCTGTCAACCTCCGCAGCACACGCACACCTGGATGCCTCTATCATCCGCGCGCCGCTCCAGACCTCCGTCCAACCTTCGGCGACGAGCCGCTCGAGGCCAGCTGCGTTCTCATCGAGCACTCCAGCGCGGACGCGGCCCTCGGGGCCGACCTCCCGGCGCAACAGGTGGTTGGTCAACTGGTGGTCGGCGATGGGAACCACCAGTTGCGACCGATTGAGCACGGAACCGACCGCCAATTGAGCACAAAACGACGACCACGGGATAAGGAGCCAATAGGTGGTGGTAGGCGGAGGACGTAGTCCGCAGCCAACCACCTGTTGGCTCACCCCACCCGATCCCCCCACCACATCACCCCGTCAGCCGTCATGTCCCCCTATCCGCCGCGTCGGCCGGTTGCCGATCCCCAACCCCGAAAGGAAAACCTCATGGAAACCCCCGTTCAACCCATCACAACCGCCGAGGGGACGATCGTCGGTCAGTACTTCCACACATTCAGGATGGAAGAAGACGGCTGCCGCCTCGTACAGTACCAGGGCCAGATCGAAACCCGAATCTCCGAGACTGTCTACATGGTGCAACTCAACGAATGGTTCGTCGGCTCACCA
>DATCGT010000043.1:0-2861 GCA_036508775.1 Tepidiformaceae bacterium
GAAGTTGGGAGCGCTCGTCCCCGCATAAGGAGCGGCCTACTAGTGACTAGGTCGCGGTCTTCTTCGGAACGCCGAGTCTCACCAGCACCTTCTCGAAGACATCGTAATCCTGTGCCCCGACGATCCCGTACTGGCCGTCGAAGATGAAGGTCGGCACAGCGGTAACGCCCGCTTCGTGTGACCAGTCGAGGCCGTCGTCGACCTGCTGCCGGTAGGTCCCGTCCTCAAGGACGGTCCGCAGCGCCGCCGGGTCAATGCCGACCGCAGCCCCCACGGCCAGGACGTTCTCGATCTTCCCGATGTCCGCGAGATCGGTGAAATACGACTTGAACATGGTCTGGTGGAACGCCGGTTCAAACCCGTGCTCGGCCGCATACTCGGCCGCCTCGTGGGCGAGATGGGGGTTCGAAGTGAACGTCCTCCCCCGCGAGAACGTGATCCCCAGTCCCTGCCCGCGCTTCTCCATGTCCGTCGGCGGATCGCCCAGGTTCGTCATCGGGCGGCGTGGCTTGCCCTCCGGCGGCGTCGTTGGATCCAGAAGGTAGGGCGCGAAACGTACGTCGAGGCCGTACTCCTCCTGGATGCGGTCCAGTTCTCTCAGACCGATGAAGCACCAGGGGCAGACGAAGTCGGAGACGACGATCAGTGGCATCGGTACCGGGGCTTCACTCACAGGGGAAGTATAAGGAATTCGCGCCGCGAAGGGTCAGCAGCTTGACCATCCGGCAACCCGCTTCGCATGAACGCACCCTCTTCGACGCCTCATCTTCGGACGCATCGATGTATGGGTAGCGGAGCAGCAGGAGTACCGCTTTAACCGGGGCATAACGCTGTAGTTGCATGCTGCAAGCAAATGTTGTTACCTGAACAATGTGCAATCGACCGCGCCCATCCCAACATTGCAGCGCGCATTCAGCGAACTGACACGCCGGGCCCACCTCCCGAGCATCGAGGAACGCCTGCGCCGCGATGCCGGAACGGACCTGGCGCTCCCGTCCTTTGCCGTCCTGGCCCGCCTCGACGACCAGGGGCCACTCCAGATCTCTGAACTGGCGGCCCTCGGCGGCGTGGACATTTCCACGATGAGCCGTACGCTCCGACACCTGTGCAACGATGGTTATGTTCGGAGGGAGCGCGGCGAGGATCTGCGCTGCGTAGTCATGGAGATCACGGACAAAGGGCGCGAAACCCTCGGCCGATTGCAGACCGCCAGCCAGCGAATGTTCGCCCACATCCTTGCCGCGTGGACCGACACCGACACCGCCGAACTCGCGCGCCTGCTGACGCGCCTGGCCGACGACTTCGCCCACTACACCGAGCACGCCGAACAACCCGGGGGACAACGATGACCGCTTCCGCACCTGGACACACTAACTTTACTCACCGACAGGTACTGATTGTCTTCAGCGGCCTCATGCTCGGAATGCTCCTGGCTTCGCTTGACCAGACCATCGTCTCAACGGCCCTTCCAACCATCGTCGGTGACCTCGGAGGTCTCAGCCACCTTTCGTGGGTCGTGACGGCCTACCTTCTCACCTCGACGGCATCTGTGCCGCTCTACGGCAAGATCAGTGACCTCTATGGGCGCAAGATCGTCTTTCAGTTTGCAATCGTAACCTTCCTCCTTGGCTCGATTATTTCCGGTGCAGCGCAGAACATGCTTACGCTGGTCCTTGCGCGGGGATTCCAGGGGATCGGCGGCGGCGGGCTGATGTCCGTCGCAATGATCATCATCGGCGATATCGTCTCGCCGCGGGAACGTGGCCGGTACCAGGGCTATACGGGCGCCGTTTTCGCGACATCGAGCGTGATTGGTCCGCTGCTCGGCGGATTCTTCACTGACAATCTTTCTTGGCGCTGGATCTTCTACATCAACCTCCCGGTGGGCCTGATCGCTCTCGTAGTGACATCATCGGTCCTGAACCTGCCGTTCGTGCGACGCGAGCACAAGATCGACTTCCTGGGCTCTGCCCTCATGGTGGCAGGGGTGAGTTCGCTCCTGCTGGTGACTGTCTGGGGGGGCAACGAATACGCCTGGACCTCGCCCGAGATTCTCGGCTTCGGAACTGCGGGCGTCGTGTTGATGATCCTGTTCGTATTCCAGGAGCGCCGCGCCGCTGAACCAATCCTGCCCCTGTCGCTGTTCCGCGATCCAGTCTTCCGTGTCTGTGCCGGCGTCGGGACGCTGGTAGGGCTTGCGCTGTTCGGCGCCACAATCTTCCTCCCTTTGTATTTTCAGATCGTGACCGGCGCCTCGGCGACCAAATCTGGCCTGCTCGTGATCCCGATGGTCGCCGGCCTCATGATCACGTCAATTACCTCGGGCCGCATTATTTCCAGCACGGGCAAGTACCGGAAGTTTCCGATCGCGGGCGCCGCGATCGCCGCGGTGGGCCTTGCCCTCATGAGCCGGCTGGGCGTCGGCACCAGCCGGCTGGAGTCATCGATCTATATGTTTATCCTCGGATCCGGCCTCGGCCTGATGATGCAGACGCTGGTCCTGGCCGTACAGAACTCCGTCCCGCATTCCGAGATGGGTGCCGCGACTGCGGGCGTGACATTCTTCCGCTCAATGGGTGGGGCGTTCGGCGTGGCCATTTTCGGTTCGATTTTGAACAACCGCATCGACTACTACGTGCCGCGCAACGTACCAGCTGCATTGTTACAGCAACTCGGTTCGCCATCCGGTAGCGCGCTCGCCCGCAGCCGCGTAGTCATCGACCGTCTCCCCGACCTGGCCCGAATCGGCGTCATCCAGTCATTCGCCGATTCGCTGCAGATCGTGTTCCTGGTGACGGTCCCACTGGCGCTGCTCGCATTCGGGCTCACCTGGCTCCTCAGGGAGATTCCGTTGCGGGAGG
>DATCGT010000044.1:0-5554 GCA_036508775.1 Tepidiformaceae bacterium
CTGAGCAGTACTACTACGGAACCGGGCGTCGCAAGACCGCGGTCGCACGAGTACGGATTTACCCGGGCAACGGCGCCATCATCATCAATGGTCGCCCGTTCGAGGAAGTCTTCTCGCGAGACATCCATCGTGCGGAGGTCACCTCGCCGCTGCGGCGGGTTGGTCGAGAAGGCAAGTTCAGCGCCCAGATTAAGTGCGCGGGCGGCGGGATCACCGGTTGGGCCGGCGCGATCCAGATGGGTATCGCCCGGGCGCTTGTCGTTTCGGACGAGACCCTGAAGCCTGCCCTGAAGCGCGGCGAGAACCTGCTCACTCGCGACGCGCGAATGAAGGAACGGAAGAAGGCTGGTCTCAAGCGGGCCCGAAAGGCACCGCAGTTCACCAAGCGCTAACGAGCCCGCTCGTTTGCCAGCAAGCATCTCCAGGTGCCCCTCGGAAACGAGGGGCACTTTTGTATCCCCGGGGTACCGGCGCAGCCTGGTGTGGGCGCTATGCTGGAACCGGCATATTGCGAGAGGATGTGAACCCCGTAACATCCACTAACCAGTTAGCGAGCGACTAACCTCGCTGCGAAAGAGGATCTGCCTGTGACTACCGCCCAAGCCAGTGGCGCCACGATGGACAAGGCCTTCAACGGCAAGATGCTGACCGTGAACCTCACCACGGGTGAGATTGCGACGGAGCGTCCGCCGGAGTCGCTGTACCGCCAGTACCTTGGCGGATACGGCATCGGAGCCCGAATGCTCTGGGACCGTGTGCCAAAGGGAGCGGACGCGCTGGGCCCGGACAACATGCTCGGGATGTTCGCCGGGCTTCTCACCGGGACCCCGCTGTTTGGGCAACGCTGGCAGGTGGTCTGCAAGAGCCCGCTGACGGGCGCATGGGGCGACGCCAACTGCGGCGGCGACTTCGGTGGCGTCCTCAAGCTTGCGGGCTGGGACGGGATCATGTTCTTCGGCAAGTCGCCGAAGCCGGTCTACCTGCTGATCGAGGACGATAAAGTCGAACTGCACGATGCCGCCGACCTCTGGGGCACGGGCGCGATTGAGAACGAGGCCGCCCTGAAGGCCCGCCACGGGAAGCGCGCGAGCGTCGCGAACATCGGTCCGGCCGGCGAAACGCTCTCGCGGATCAGCGGCATCTGTAACGATCACGGCCGACTTGCGGCGCGGTCGGGCGTCGGGGCGGTCATGGGCTCGAAGAACCTGAAGGCCGTCGTCGCGGTGGCGGATCGGAAGATCCTCGGGCAGACGCCGGAGACCATCAAACTCCTCCGCACGGGCCTGGACGAGATGGTGAAGCCGCTGAAGGACTTCTTCCACAACTTCGGGACCACGGGGATCACGGCGGGCAGCGCTCTGAACGGCGACTCGCCGGTGAAGAACTGGGGCGGCGTTGGAGTGGTCGACTTCCCCGACTCGAAGGAGATCGATGGCGGTTCGACCATCAATCCGAAGATGGAGAAGTCGTACGGCTGCTGGCATTGCCCGGTGGCCTGCGGCGCTGAGTCCGTCCAGTCGACGAACGAGAAGTTCCCGTATCCGCACCACACGCACCGGCCCGAGTACGAGGCCATGGGCGCGTTTGGGACGATGAGCCTTGTGAAGAGCCCGGACGCGATGATCTACGCGAACCACCTCTGCAACGAGTACGGGTTCGACGTCATCAGCGCCGGGGTAACGACCTCCTTCGCGGTTGAGTGCTTTGAGAACGGGATCATCACGAAAGAGGACACGGATGGCCTCGAACTCCGCTGGGGCGGCGATGAGGCGATCATCGAACTGCTGAAGATGATGGGTGAGCGACGTGGCATCGGTGCGGTCCTTGCGGACGGCGTGAAGGTCGCCGCCGAGAAAATAGGGAACGGCGCCGAGAAGTTCGCGATGCATATCGGCGGGCAGGAACTGCCGATGCACGACCCGAAGCTCCAGCCCGAATATCACACGACGTACAAGCTCGACCCGACCCCGGGGCGCCATACGCAGTATGGCGACAGCCGGCGCCTCGGCAAGATCCCGCCCGCTCCCCGCGATCGCAGGGACTATTCGGGGAGGGGCGAACACCACAAGGCCGCCAGCGAGTACATGCACATCGTGAACTCCGGCGGCATGTGCCAGTTCATTACGTCGATGGCGAACACGGCAAACATCCCAACCTGGATCAACGCGGTTACCGGGTGGGACACGGACCTCGACGAGATCATGGTCATCGGTGAGCGGATTGCGAACCTGCGGATGGCCTACGAAGTGCGCGAAGGTGGCAACCCGCGCAGGCGAGCGGTGCCCGGCCGGGTTACCGGCGCCAGCCCGGAAGGTCGCAGTGCCGGTCCGCTGGAGGGGGTTAACCTCGACACGGAGTTGCTGGAGGTCGACTACCTGAACGCATGCGATTGGAACGTCGATACCTGCACGCCGTCCAGGGCGAAGCTCGAGTCCCTGGGGTTGAAGGATGTGGCGGCAGCCTTCAACCAGTAGCAGTGCCTGGTCACGCAAGCATCCCAAGGGCGGGACGTCTCACAGGCGTCCCGCCCTTCGTTTTAGGTTAGTGACAGGGGGAGCTACGTCCGGGAGATGTGGAAGATGGGATGGTCGGGTGCAGGCCGGCCCGCCGAGGCCGTTGGGGGCAACGATTCCCCTACGAACGCCACTTGACGAACATGGTGGGCTGGAGGATAACGGCTGCCATGACAACGAGGTCCGCTTCCAGCCCGGTGATTCCCGGCGAGCAGCTTGAGCTGCGCCCATGGGACGAGGGTCTCATCCGTCAAATGGCCTACTGGGGCGAGCGGGGGTTCCCGTTCCACGCGTTCGACCTCGGCTACCTGAAAGACCCCCCACGGGCGAAGGCGATGCTGGCGTGGGCGAACGAAAACGGCCCCCACCGGCATTTCGTTGCGTGCGAGGATGACACCGCGGTCGGGCGGGTATCGGTGAACCTCCGGGATGAGTCGGGACTCTACATCTGGGCAGTCCATGTGCCCCCAGAGCACGAGGGGCGCGGAGTATGCAGGCGCATGCTGGCGGCGTTGATAACGTGGCTCGAAGCCGAGTATCCCGGGCAGGACTTTGTCCTCAGTTCGAACACGTTCGCGGAACACGCGCACCGGGCGTACTTCGCTATCGGCTTCAAGATCGCGGAGACCCAATGGCACTACGATCGCGAGATAGCCGAGGCTCTGCCGCTGGCGCCGCGGGCGGTGAGGGAGCCTCTCCAGGCGCACCTGCGCTTCCAGAGCGGGCGCTGGGAGGTGCGGACGCACGTGATGCGTCGCCCTCGCCATACGCCCATGGACACGGGGCAGAAGCGGCCAGCTTCGACCTAAACAAGCCCTTCGAGGCGGTCGTTCTCGCGCCAGGCGACATCGTTGATCGCCATCAGTCCTCCCGAGACGAGCGAGTGTCCTCCAAGGAGAACTTGGATGGGCGCCTCGGAGGCGGCCCGCGTGAATGACTTCAGGAACGGGTCGTCGATCGCTTCGTGATTAAAGAGGTCGCTCTGGAAGCGGTCTTCCCGGGAGGGCGTGATGCCCATGTGCGCCTCGATCACTCGCGTATCCAGTACGAGTGCGTTGCCGAGGAGGGCCATTCGCTCGAAGAAGCGGCGAGCGCCGATCTCTTCGAGCAGGAAGCCGAGCGCGCTGTGGGGCTGGTGGCCAGCGGGTGCGGTCGCGAGGCCCCGCTCTTCAGCGAACATGCGCACGCGGCAGGCTGTCTCGCGTTCAAGGTACTGCCAGGTGGCGCTGCTGACACGCCCGGCGACCACAATTTCGGCGTTACCGTTGCAGAGGAAGGGCAGGAACTGGCGGTATCGATCGGTGATGGCGCCAACGCCCGCCGAGGCCCTCAGCAGGGCCGGCGGGAGGCCTCCGTTGAGCGCGAGGACCGCGAGGTCGGCGGGGGTGTCCAGGTCGAACTGCGTTGCTGTCGTGCGGGGGAGGACGACCGATGCGAGTCCGGCGTCATCGCGGAAGCGGCGGGGGAGCGGATTGTCGCGGGCGAACGGCCCGATGCTGTTGATAGCTTCACCGGGAGTCCAGGCGGTGAGGTCGGACGAGAAGAAGTTGTTCGTGACGAAACGGGGATCGCGCGAGTCGAGCTGCTCGACGATGAGCTTGAACTCCTCGACGCCCAGGAGGGGGATGGACCCGGAGCCCATGACAGCCGGTTTCTGGAGGCCGTAGTGATGGACGACGCCGCGAAGTCGGGCGGAGAAGTCGAACGGGGCGTCGGAGTCCGGGTCGGTATCGATGATGATCCCGTTACTGGCGGGGGCGAACGCTCCCGGATCGTCGGTTGCGATGATGACCGCTTCGAAGCCGCCAATGCGTGCCGCGGCCGCTGTCGCCCGGGCAGCCGCGATGCGGGCGGCGGCCATGATCCGCTCGGCTTCGCCCTGGCCGGTGCCGCCGTGGAAGATGATCAGGACGGGGCGTTCGAATGACACGCGCATAGCGTAAAACTGCGGCGGAGTTTGCGCTTCCATGATGGGGGGACCGGCGTGATACATTCGCGGGACTCCCGCCTGGAGGTTGGACGATGAGAGCGACTGATACGGCCAAGAAACGCGCGCGGGCCGCGATCGAAGCGGCCGACGCCGACCTGAGGGAGATCAGCCTCAGCATTCACTCGAGGCCCGAACTCAATTTCGAAGAGCACTTTGCCCATGCTGTGCTGACGAACTACCTCGAGAGCCATGGGTTCGAGGTTACGCGGGGCGCTTTTGGCATGCCAACCGCGTTCTCGGCGGTTGCCGGTAGTGGATCGCCGCGAGTGGCGATCCTGTGCGAATACGACGCCCTGCCCGAAATCGGGCATGCGTGTGGACATAACCTGATCGCCATCTCCGGTGTCGCCGCGGGACTGGGCGTGAAAGCAGCGCTGGAGCCGGGGCAGGGGACAGTTGTGGTGCTGGGTTCGCCAGCTGAAGAGGGCGGCGGCGGCAAGATCGTGCTGATCAAGCGGGGCGCGTTCGAGGGCGTGGATGCGGCAATGATGCTGCACCCGTCGCCGGGCAGCAGCGCGTGGGGCAACCTCATCGCCCTGGAGCAGCTCCAGGTGGACTACTACGGCCGGAACGCGCATGCGGGCAGCAACCCCTGGATGGGCGTCAACGCGCTGGATGCGATGGTGCTCGCGTACTCCTCGATTTCCGCGATGCGGCAGCAGATCCGGCCGACGGACCGGGTGCACGGCGTCATCACGAACGGCGGTATGAAGCCGAACATTATCCCGGACCACACGAGTGCCGAGTTCTACATCCGGTCGGCGACGGTGGGGCAGCTCGAAGAGCTGCGCAAGAAGGTGGCCGCTTGCTTCGAAGGGGCGGCGACTGCCACCGGCTGCCGGCTCGAATTGAAATCGGTCGGGGAAGCGTACAGCGAGGTCCTCACGAATGACGTTCTCGCTGAGGCGTACTGCGAGAACATGGAGCAATTCGAACAGCGCCTGCCGGGGCGGGCGGAGTCGAATGGACTGCGTGGCGCCAGCACGGACATGGGAAACGTCAGCCACGTCGTGCCGAGCATCCACCCGATGTTCGCGATCCCGACCGAGGC
>DATCGT010000045.1:0-5341 GCA_036508775.1 Tepidiformaceae bacterium
AAGCCAAACAGGTTCGTGACCAAATCCACAGCGAGGACGTGATCGCGGCGTTCGACGCTTTCGCGGCGAATCCCCGCCCGGGGGAGGTCTACAACCTCGGAGGAGGGCGCGAAAACAGCATATCGATGCTCGAGACGTTTGCGGCTCTCGAGAGGCGGATCGGGCGGTCGATCAACTGGACCTACGATGAAGTGAATCGTCGGGGCGACCACATCTGCTACATTTCGGATCTCGCAAAGCTCAAGTCACATTATCCGCAGTGGTCGATCACCCGCTCCCTGGATTCGATCCTGGACGAGATGGTCGAAAGCGAACTCAAGCGAATCGATGCCGTTGGCGTCTAGCGCACCGCTGAGTGATGCGCCCTCACGGCGCTTCATGTGCTTGGGGGAGAATGCATCATCCGGCCTGCACGACGGTCCCGCGGACTGATGCAGAACAGCATTCTGTTGATTACCCAGGTATACGCGCCCGATCCCGCTGCGGTTGCGCGGCTGATGGCGGACGTGGGCACGTCGCTCGCGCGACGGGGAAATAAGGTCACGGTTCTTACTGCCGACCGGGGATACGACAATCCCGCGATGCGCTATCCTTCGCTGACGACCAGCGAGGGCATAGTCATCCGACGCCTCTCTTTCAGCTCGTTCGGCAAGCGCAACCTGCTCTTGCGAACGTTGGCGGGAGTGTCGTTCACCCTGCAGTCGGCCCTTTACGGGCTGACTATTCGTGGATTGGACGGCGTCGTAGTGACGACCTCACCGCCGATGGGGGCCTTGGCGGGCGTGATCCTCGGAGCCCTTCGCGGGGTGCGAGTGGTCTACTGGCCCATGGACCTCAATCCCGACCAGACCCTCGCGTTGAAGCTTGTTTCGGAGGACGCGCCCGTGGTTCGGTTGTTGGAGTGGTTGAACCGCGCGATATTGAGGCGGGCGGTGTCCGTGGTCGCTCTCGATCGATTCATGGCGGAACGGCTCGAGGCCAAGGTAACGGTGGCCGACAAGATCGAGATCGTGCCTCCGTGGCCCGAGCACGACGACGTCGAGCAGGTCGAGCGCGAAGTGAATCCTTTTGTGGCTACGCATGGCCTCGATGGAAAGACCGTCGTGATGTACAGCGGAACGCTCGGGCCATCCAATCCGGTGGATACGCTGCTGATTGCAGCTGAGCGATTCGAGCACGATCCGACCCTCGTGTTCGTATTTGTCGGCGGCGGCACGGGAATGCAGGCGGTGAGGTTGAGGGGGCGGCCCAATGTGATCTGCCTTCCTTACGAGTCGTTGGACAGGATGCGTTTCTCGCTGGCGGCGGCCGACGTGCACATCGTATCGCTTGGGGAGTCGATGGTCGGCATCGTGCATCCGTGCAAGGTCTACGGCGCAATGGCCGCAGCCCGTCCAATCCTGTTCCTGGGCCCGGAGCAGTCGCACGTTTCCGACTTGATGCGTAACGCCGACATCGGATGGCACGTGCGGCACGGGGACGTCGATGCTGGCGTTGCGGCTATCCAGGAGATACTCAACTCCGGAGCCGCCCGGCTTCGCACAAAGGGAGAGCGTGCGAGCGCGATCATCTCGCGGTCTTTCACTCGACGCGTCTCGTGTGACCGATTGTGCGAGATCATTGAACGCGCGGTGCGACAGCCGAGTGCCGTTCCGCCACAGGGCGTAATCCGTAGCGCGGATAGTGCATGATCAAGCTCGGGGCGCTCGTCGCCGCCGGTCCCACCAAGCGCCGGACCATCCGACTCTTGAACGCCTCCGTATACGACTTCACCAACACATCCACCTTCGCCCCCTCGAGTTGATCAGATGGTCGATGTCACACCGGCCATGCGACAACTATCCTGACACCGGGGGTTCTCGCTGGCGATCGTCGTGTGCGGCGTGTTGAGTGAGCTGCTGTGAAGGAATTGCATGAAATGGGGCGGCGGGCTCGACAAGTCGTCGCCGAAGAACTCAGCCAGGAGGGTCTGACGCGGGCGCTTTGCGATATTCTAGTCGGATGTCGTTCGGGTTCCGAGAACGGGTGACTGCAGTGTGTTCCGCAATGTTCGTCTGCGTCAAGGTTCGACCACGGAACATCCGGAGATATTGAATCGAGAGCCCGGGTCTTTGGAAATGGCTCGTTGCGCCATAGTTGTCTACCAGAGGTATGGATGCACATGTGTAGCGGCGGGGTCAGTACGGGGGAGGGAGGAATAGCTTGCTGCTCAATCGCGAGGTCGCGCGTGCCTGTCAGGAGAACGGCATCACGGCGAACTGGTTGAAGATCACGTCGACGCATTCGCGGAAGTTCGTGGAGATATTGCAGCCGTGAGGGTCTTGGTTACCGGGGCAAACGGGTTCGTCGGCACAGCCTTGACAACTCGCCTAATCGGTGAGGGGCGTTATGCCGTCGTTGGCACGGTTCGCAAGGCATCTGCTAAACTGCCAGCCTCGGTAATGCGTGTGGAGGTCGGGCCACTCGGTCCGGAGACGGATTGGCAGTCGGCAATTCGGCAAGTCGATACCGTGGTGCATGTCGCCGCGAGAGTCCACATGATGTCGGACACCATCAGTAATCCGCTCGCGGAGTATCGACGGGTAAATGTTGCAGGTACCGCTACCTTGGCGCGGCAGGCGGCTTCGGCGGGTGTGAAACGATTTGTGTTCTTGAGTTCGGTGAAGGTAAACGGCGAGAGTGGCTGTTACACTGAAGCAGATACGCCTGCGCCAGAAGATGCGTACGGCATCAGCAAGCATGAGGCAGAAATGGCTCTACGGGAAATCGCGAAAGATACCGGCATGGAAGTGGTGATCATTCGACCGCCACTTGTCTACGGCCCGGGTGTTAGGGCGAATTTCCTCGCGCTGATGCGAGCCGTTTCTAGGGGCATTCCATTGCCACTCGGCGCCGTCGATAACCGCCGCAGCTTCGTAGCGCTCAGTAATCTGGTGGACTTCATTGTCACCTGCATCGAACACCCGGCTGTGGCGAATGAGACCCTTCTGCTGAGCGACGGCGAAGATCTTTCAACCACAGACCTGATCCGCCGTTTGGCGCGCGCAATGGGACGTCCCGCTCGGCTCCTCGCAGTTCCTCCATCAGTGCTGATCGCTGGTGCGGCTTTGCTTGGGCAGCGTGACATTGCACAGCGTTTGTTGGGCACGCTGCAGGTGGACATCTCCAAGGCGCGACAGTTGGCCCAGTGGGAGCCACCTACCACTGTCGATGAGGGGCTGAGGCTCACCGTGGCGGCGCTTTAGATGGCGCTGCTGTTTCCAGCGCTCCTAACAATAACGGTCTTCGTCGCTTCCCTAGGACTCACCGGGTGGTTTCGCCACAAGGCTCTCGCGCATCTGCTTCTTGATGTGCCAAACTCTCGAAGTTCGCATACGATAGCCACGCCGCGAGGGGGCGGCGTGGCTATCGTGCTGTCGGCGCTGGTGGCCCTGCTGGCACTTGGCTGCAGGGGTTGGCTGGCTTGGCCGAGTGTGTGGAGCCTTTGTGGCGGAGGGGCTCTGGTTGCGCTGATTGGTTTTGTCGATGACCGCGGGCACGTTGCGCCGCGCTGGCGGCTAGCCGGGCACTTTGCCGCGGCGTTGTGGGTACTGGCCCTGATGGGCGGTGTCCCCGCGCTGACGGCGGTGGGTTTCATGCTCGGTTCGGGGTGGCTCGGACTCGCTATCGCCGCAGTGTATCTCGTCTGGATGCTCAATCTCACGAATTTCATGGATGGTATCGATGGCATTGCCGGCGTCGAGGCCATCACTGTCTGCCTGAGTGCGGTCTTGCTGAGCGAACTGGCTGCGCCGGGCCGCCACTTGTGGATCGCCCCTCTTGTCCTCGCGTCGGCGACGTTGGGCTTCCTGGTGTGGAATTGGCCTCCGGCGAAAATCTTCATGGGCGATGCCGGCAGCGGATTCCTCGGGCTCATGCTCGGCGTACTCTCTCTGCAGGCCGGGTGGGTGGCGAATCGGTTGTTCTGGAGCTGGGTGATCCTGCTCGGCGTCTTCGTCGTCGATGCGACGGTCACACTGATCCGTCGGATGGCGCACGGCGAACGGTTCTACGAGGCACACCGAAGTCACGCCTACCAGCACGCCGCCCTTCGTCGAGGCGCGCATATGCCGGTGACCTTGGCGGTCGGGGTCATCAATCTTTGCTGGCTTCTGCCGGTCGCGCTGATGGTCGCGCTAGGCTGGCTGGACGGACTCCTGGGTGTTCTGATCGCCTACGCGCCTCTTGTAGTGGTAGCTGTGCGATTGAAGGCCGGGAGGCCATCTGTCGAGTGATTTACCTGCACAAGATTCTCCCGGTGTTCGTGCTCCCCGTCGGCATCACCCTTCTACTGGTGCTGGCCGGCGTCCGCTTCCGTCGTCGATGGCTCATCTGGAGCGGCGTGGCTGTTCTCTGGCTAAGCAGCACGCCTTTCATCAGCGGGCTCGCCGTTCGAGCTGCGGAAGGGTGGGCAGAGCGAGGATTGGCCGCAGATGCGTCCGAGGCCGACGCCATTGTCGTGCTGAGTGAAGGTCGGATAGTCGCTCCGGGCAGGGCCGCCATCAGCGAATGGATTGATGCCGATCGATTCTTCGGCGGCGTGGAGCTGTTCAAGGCGGGGAAGTCGCCGTTGCTCGTCTTTACCGGAGGGGCGTCGCCGTGGGAGCCCACCGCCGCGCTGGAAGGCGATGTTCTCGCCGGGTACGCGAAGGCAATGGGAGTGCCAGACGGCCAGATCGTGAAGACTCCTCGCGTGACGAACACGGCGGAGGAAGCCCTTGCCGTTGCGACGCTCCTCCGCGAGCGGTTCTCGGGCCCAACTTGGCGAGGGGGCGCTCCGCGGATTCTGCTTGTCACCTCGGCGTTCCACATGCCACGTGCCTGCATGCTCTTCGAACGCGCTGGGATATCTGTGATTCCGTTTCCCGTTGATTTCAAGGTGCCAGCCGGGAGAACCGTGTCCGTCGTCGACTTTCTGCCGACCGGCGCGGCTCTGGAAAAAACGGAGATGGCGATGCGCGAGTGGTACGGCCGGCTTTTCTATCTCGTCGTGAAGTAGGATCCGCGCCGGACTCGGCCGGTCACCCACCCGGTCTGACCACCGCACCCACAGTCCGCGCGAGCGCCGACACGTCGCTCAGCAGCGTCCACCGTCGCACGTACGCCAGCTCGATGTCGCACCGCTCCGGATAGCCCACGCCGTGCCGGCCGCTCACCGCCCACGCGCCCGTGATGCCCGGCCGCACCGAGAGCAACAGGTCGCGCGCCGTGCCGTAGTGCTCGAGCTCTTCCTCCACCACCGGCCGCGGATCCACCAGCGACATGTCGCCAACGAGCACGTTCCAGAGCTGCGGAAGCTCAC
>DATCGT010000046.1:0-4551 GCA_036508775.1 Tepidiformaceae bacterium
TCGGCAGACGATCTCGAACGCTATGAAGGAATCCGCGCAAGACCTGGTAGCCGACGTGCCGGTTCGAGGGTGCTAGCGCCGCTGCAATCTCGTCGATCCATGAATAGGTCTGCTGGATGGTGTGGTCGATGCCTTCAAGGCCATGTTCCGCCAAGTCTGTCCTCCATCGGTGATTCCAAGATATGCCCGGGCCTCAGCGACCGGTGTTCCCAGTCCCAAGTCCAATTCGGGTTGGAGCAGGTGTCGTCGCCTCGCGCCCGAGATAGGCCATGAACCAATCCCGTGCCAGACGCGCGACCTCCTCTAAAGCGCCCGCTTCAGGGAAGAGGTGCGTCGCGCCCGGTACCACTTCAAGCCGCTTCTCGCACGTCATCTGTTTCAATGCCCGCCTGTTCAAGTCAAGCACCGCGGGATCGTTGCCGCCAACGATGAGCAGCGTCGGTGCCGCGACACGAGCCAATGCCTGCGCTGCCAGGTCGGGCCTTCCTCCTCGCGACACCACAGCTCTGACGGTTGAAGGGCGAGCCGCGGCAGCGATGAGGGCGGCGGCGGCCCCTGTGCTGGCACCGAAGTAACCAATCGCCAGGGGACTCGACCGCGAGTCCTGCTTGAGCCAGTCGGTGACCGCGATCAGGCGCTGCCCGAGGAGGCCGATGTCGAAGCGCAATTGAGCTGTGATGGCATCCTCTGCTTCCTCCCGGGAAGTCAGGAGGTCAAGAGGGTTGCCAGGTTTCCCTGCTGCAGCTCCCGCGCGACGAACTGATTACGGGGGCTAAGGCGGCTGCTTCCACTCCCGGGCGCGAAGACCACAAGCCCACGAGCGGCTGCCGGTACGGTGAGGTCGCCCTCCAGTTCCACGCCGCCGGCGTCCATGGTGAGAGCGTATTCAGAACTCGTCGCGGCCATCCGAGCTCTCCTTATGTCCGGTCTATCGCGAGGAAGTGTCTCGCCTGCTGGGTGAGTCTGCGGCGGCCAGTGGGCCGCACGGATTGGAGACGACCGGCCCTAATCGCAAGCCCTGCACCGGCGGCTCAGTCGATTCGCAGGAAGGGGTACCGTTCGAGCTCCTTGCGTGACCAACAGGTGAGACTGGCGTGGTTGGAGACGATCTCTGCCGCCACGATTCATGTCCGGGTCCTCGAACGTCAGCGCTCCTGGCTGGCCCGCCGCGTACATCGCTTCGAGGAGGACGTGGCCGAGGTAGCGCTCCTCCTCGTGCGACTCGAGTCGCCCTTTGAAGCCGCGCCTGTGCACCCGTACATGGAACGACTTGTCCAGGAGTTGCGGCAGCAATGCCAGTGCCTCCGCGTTCGCCTTCGTTTCAAATTCGTCCGGCGAACTGAAGGCGAAACACGTGCCCCCCGGCGCAACCCGCGAGATCACAGACTCAAGGATGGTCGGGTCGTCCCGGACCGCCCCGAGAAACGCCTCCATGAACGCCCCTACGTCATCGATCTTCATGATCAGGATGTTGTGGTCGGTCGGACGGCGCCAAATGGGCGAAGTAGAGAGCGTGCGCGCTTGAAACCGCCTTCTTGAATACATACCACGACGTTCCAGTCGTGGAGGCTTCCCCACCGATGCCGTGGCCATATCCAGCGACGCCTTCTGGGCGCCCTGGTGAGCGTGTCCGACGAACTGACCGTCTCCACTCTTCTCGCCCCCAGACCGGACCTACTCCTCGTCCTCGTAATACTCGGTCCCGAGGTGGGTGATGAGTTGCTCTCCCATGAGATAGCGAAGGTTGTTCTTCAGCTTGGTCTGCTGGATGAAGAGGTCGTGCTCCGGGTATACCTCCGGCGCATGCTGGGGGCTCTTGAAGTAGAACGACAACCACTCCTGGATGCCCCCCATGCCTGCGCGCTGGCAGAGGTCGATGAACAGGGCCAGGTCGAGCACGATGGGCGCGGCCAGGATGGAGTCCCGGCAGAGGAAGTCGATCTTGATCTGCATCGGGTAGCCCAGCCACCCGAAGATGTCGACGTTGTCCCACCCCTCCTTGTTGTCGCGGCGGGGCGGGTAGTAGTTGATGCACACCTTGTGATAGAGGTCCGCGTAGAGCTCCGGGTACAGGTCGGGCTGGAGGATGTGCTCGAGCACGCCCAGCTTCGATTCTTCCTTCGTCCTGAAGCTCTCGGGGTCGTCGAGCACTTCTCCGTCGCGGTTGCCGAGGATGTTAGTCGAGTACCAGCCTTTGGCCCCCAGCAACCGCGCTTTGAGCATTGGCGCGATTACCGTCTTCAGCAGCGTCTGGCCCGTCTTCAAGTCTTTGCCGGCAATCGGTACCCCGCGGTCATTTGCCAGTTTCACCAGGGCAGGAATGTCGGCGGTGAGATTCGGGGCGGCGTTGACGAACGGCACGCCTTCCTTGAGCGCAGCCCAGGCGTAGAGCATCGAGGGCGCAATGCAGCGCTCGTTCGCCTCCATGGCGCGCTCGAATTCTTCGAGAGTCCGATGCGGAGGCGCCTCCTCAAGGAAGATCTCCGTGGAGGCGCACCAGATCATCACCAGCCGGTCGCAACGGTTGCGAGTCTTGAAGTCGCGGATGTCCTTTCGGAGCTCCTCGGCCCAGTCGCGCTTCGTCCGCCCGGTCTTCACGTTGGGGCCGTGGATTCGCTTCACGTAGTACTGGTCGAACGCTGCGGGCATCGGCTCAATTGACTTGAGGAAGCTGCGGATGGGTTCAACGTGGTCGCGAGGGTCGAGGACACCGCACTTGAGAGCCGACTCGTAGGCGTTATCCGGGATGGGATCCCAGGCACCGAATACGAGCGAATCCAGAGAGGCAAGCGGTACAAACTCGCTGATCAGTGGCGTCCGGTGCTCGGTCCGTTTGCCGAGGCGGACCGTACCCATCTGTGTGAGCGACCCGAATGGCCGCCCCGCACCCTGGCGCACCAGCTCAACCCCTGCAAGGAAGGTCGTGGCCACCGCTCCGAGACCGGGCAGCAAGACTCCGACCCGACCTTCGGGCGGCTGGATACTGTGGACTGGTGAAGGGGACGTTTCTGGTGATTCCAAGGTGTAACCTCTCTCCGGGCTCGGAGCCGGTGGACACTCGCGGGATCAAGTGTCGGTCCGCGTTGCATGGGCCTGCCACGGCCATCAGGGGGTGGCGGTCTGGGCCACACGTTCCCCACCCGTGGGCTGGCCTTCCTCGCCAATCAAGCGCGGAGCGCCTCGACCCTGCCGAATCTGGGGGCGCCGATCACGCCGTCAGGCCCCGCGAACGAGGGCCGTCGGGCCTTTTGGAGCGTTCGAACCGACGGTACCGTGAGCCCATCGGAACAAAAGGAACAAAATTGGTGGAGCGCATGCCGGAAGCCGGCCGAACACCTGCCGACAGCCAATCATTGGCTGTTGACCTGCCGACCAGCGTGCTCCGCCCGATCGTCCGGAACCTCCTTAGGCGACCATGGCGCACCGTTGTCGTGGACGACTGGCGCGCGTGGCGCGCGATCGAGCTCTACACCGCCGCGGTCGTGCTTTCCAAGGAGATCGAACGGCGGAGCAAATCGCCACGCGTTGGCGTCATGCTCCCGACTTCCGGCCTGTTCCCCGTGTCACTCCTCGCGTCGTGGCTCGCCGGACGGACTGTTGTGCCGGTCAACTATCTTTTGAAGCCGCATGAGCGGGACGCCATCCTGAGCGATGCGAACCTTGAGGTGGTTGTCAGCGTTTCGCCCATGATCGAGCAGTTCGGTGAGCTGCCCTCCGGCATCCGGACCATCCTCCTGGACCAGTTGCACTTTCCACGACTCCCACGCTTTCGCCGCTTGCCCAACGAGGATCCCGACGCGACCTCGGTAGTCATGTATACATCCGGGACATCAGGCGAGCCGAAGGGTGTCGAGTTAACTGCCCGGAACCTCGCTGCGAACACCTGGCAGTGCGCCCGTTGGGGTGAGGTCACACAGCGTGATGTCTTCCTGGGCGTCCTTCCTCAGTTCCACAGTTTCGGGCTTACCGTCCTGACTCTGCTTCCTCTGAGTGTCGGCGCGAAGGTCGTCTACACGGCGCGCTTTGTGCCGCGGAAGCTCTTCGAGCTCTTTCAGAAGCATCGGGCGACAGGCTTCGTCGGCATCCCTGCGATGTACGAGGGCCTGCTAACGGACAAGAAAGCGACACCAGCCGACTGCTCGTCTGCGCGCCTGATGATCTGCGCCGGCGAGCCACTACCCACTGGCCTCAGCCGGCGCTTCGAGGAGCGTTTCCGGGTCGCTATCAACGAAGGGTACGGGCTCACGGAGACAGGCCCAGCAGCCAACTGGATGCGGCCGGCCGACATGACTCCCGGGTCTGCGGGAAGGCCGCTCCCGCTGGTCGAAGAGAAAATCGTCGACGGGGCCGGGCAACGAGTTGCGACGGGCCAGGAAGGCGAGATCTGTATACGCGGTCCGAATGTGATGAAGGGGTACTTCAAACGCCCCGAGATGACGGCCGTTGTATTCGATACGGAGGGGTACTTCCATACCGGTGACCTCGGACGAATCGACGATCGAGGCCGCCTCTATGTCACTGGACGGATGAGTGACCTCATCATCGTGGCCG
>DATCGT010000047.1:0-4135 GCA_036508775.1 Tepidiformaceae bacterium
AGGTCACCCACGTGCCGGAGTTCATCCGGGCTCCCGGTCGCGTCCACCGCGACCTGCGGCCGCCGCAACATGGCCTTCACGCGTGCCACCAGCTCGCGAGGGCTGAACGGCTTTGTCAGATAATCGTCCGCTCCGACCGAGAGCCCGACGATCTTGTCGACCTCTTCCGCCCGGGCGGTGAGCATGAGCACGTAGGCATTCGAGAACTGGCGGAGGCGCCGGCAGACTTCGATCCCGTCGAAGCCGGGGAGCATCAGGTCCAGGACGATGAGATCGGGCTCGATTTCACGCGCCATCTCGACCGCGGCCGGGCCATCGAAAGCAGCGTGGACCAGGTAGCCTTCGCGCTCGAGATAACCGCGCACCAGGTCGACGATGTTGTGCTCGTCATCGACCACAAGGATGTTCACGGCGTTCACGCGCTATCCCGGTTCTTCACGGCGATTCGTTCCAGCATAGAGCCGCGTAGGAGCGCCGTCCCGACGATGGATTGCGGCTCAGATGCCACGCTTCCATCGTCACGTAGAGGGTTCAAGGTTCGGCATCCTGTTTGCTCAAGATTCGCTCAAGCCGATGCCGATCCCAGAGAGATCGTCGACTGAGCGCGGCCTCCTGAGGCTCGGAGGCCGCGCTCAGTCGACGATCGACGAGTAGATGATGTTCTTGAGCTGGCCGCGGAAGTTGAACGTTGCCGACGGCATCAACTGGGTCATAAAGATGACAACCATGTCTTCCTTAGGGTCGACCCAGAAGATTGTCGAGGCGGCGCCGCCCCAGTAGTAATCGCCCTCACCAAGCGAGCCGGTCTCCACCTCGCTGAGCGTCACGGCAAAGCCCAGGCCGAAACCGACACCTTCGTTCGCCGTCTCCGAGAAGGTGCCGATCGCCATCTGCGTGAGGTCCTGGCCGCCCTTCAAGTGGTTCTTGTGCATCAACTCCAGCGTCCGCGGCCCGACGATGCGGGCACCGTCGAACTCGCCGCCGCGCCGGAGCATCTCGCAGAAGCGGAGATAGTCGGCGGTCGTGCTGGTCAGCCCACCGCCGCCTGAGAAGAACGACGGCTTCTTGAGGTAGTTGCTCGTCCCAGGATCGTCGATCAGCCTGAGCGTCTTGTCGGGCTGGCGCTGGTAGTTGGCGGCAAAGCGCGATTGCTTCTCCGGCGCAACCCAGAACGACGTGTCCTTCATCCCGAGCGGATTGAAGATGTTCTCCTGGAGGTACTGGTCGAAGGGCTTTCCGGAGAGGGCCTCTACAAGGTATCCGCTGACGTCCACGGAATAGGAGTACATCCAGCGTTCGCCGGGCTCGTAACGCAGCGGCACCTTCGCCAGCTTCTGGACGAACGTCTTCAGGGTCTCATCGGCGCCCCCGCGGACGCCCTCCCGCCGGTAGACCTGGTCGACCGGATGGCGCTTGCCTCCCGGGCCGTCCAGTGACGCGCCATACGTCAGGCCGCCCGTAT
The DNA here is from genome assembly GCA_036508775.1 of Tepidiformaceae bacterium. Taxonomy (GTDB): domain Bacteria; phylum Chloroflexota; class Dehalococcoidia; order Tepidiformales; family Tepidiformaceae; genus JBGPOS01. The sequence goes on from DATCGT010000047.1 coordinate 1,463, forward strand.
GGCTGAGGATGTGACGGAAGGTCATCGGCTTATCGGGGACCTTCGTTTCCATGTTGTCGATATCGCCGGCCACCCAGACGCGATGGTCACGCCATTCCGGGATGACGCGCGAGATGGGATCGTTCAGCTGGAAGTGGCCCTGCTCGTAGAGCTGCATCAGCGCAATCGAAGTGATCGGCTTCGACATCGAGTAGATACGGAAGATCGTGTCGTCCGCCATCGGCTTCGCGCGCTCGCGGTCCATCTGCCCAAACGACTGGAAGTAGGCGTTGTGCCCGTGGCGCGAGACCAGGACCTGGCAACCGGCGATCTTGCCGGGCTCGATGTAGTTGCGGTTGAGGAAGCCGGTGATGCGTCCGAGACGTTCCGGTGAAAACCCTGCCTTGGCGGGTGCCAGTTCCATGTCGTGTCCTTATGCCGCTCGAGATTGTGAGGCGCATCCTACAGCGTCGGGCGGCACGTAACACTCGTGATCCCGGCCGGCTGCCCCGCGCAAACGAGCCGGAGGATCCGACGGGGCTCGTCTTTACAGGCCGGATTGGTAACTTCGATAGATCCGCATAGGCTACCGCCCGTCGGGGACGGCGTGGCCCTCCCGCGACCAAACGCAGAGCAGGGAGACACCAATGAGGCTCGTAGACTCACCCGAAGAAGCCACCTGGCGAACGACGGTCCGGGACTTCATCGTGAACGAAATCCCGGCGAGCATGCGAGGCGGCGCCGAGGAAGACGCCGAAACGGCCCAGCGTGGCCCCGAGCTTCGCGGTCGCGAGCGGCCACAGGCGCAGGCCGGTGGGGCCGGGTTCCAGCTCGCCGGGGGCGCGATGGGAGAGCTGCGCAAGAAGATGGTCGCCAACGGCTGGATCGCACCGTCCTGGCCAAAGAAGTACGGCGGCGCCGACCTCACGGTGATGCAGCAGTTCATCCTCAGCGAGGAGTTCGCGGAGGCTCGCGCGCCTCGTTTCGGCGTCCCGCTCGTCGGCCCCACGCTGGTCATCCACGGCAGCGAGGAACAGAAAGAGGAGTTCCTTCCGCCGATCCTTCGCGGCGAGAACCGCTGGTGCCAGGGCTTCAGCGAGCCCGGATCGGGCTCCGACCTCGCCTCCCTTCAGACCCGCGCGGTCCGCGACGGCGACGACTACGTCCTCAACGGCCAGAAGATTTGGACGACCGGCGCCCACCGGGCAAACATGATGTTCATGATCGCGCGCACCAACCCGGATGCGCCGAAGCACCGTGGGATTACTTACTTCATCCTCGACATGAAGACCCCCGGGATCACGGTCAGCCCGCTGGTGAACGCCGCCGGGCGAGCTGAGTTCAATGAGGTGTTCTTCGACGACGTCCGGGTCCCGGCGAAGAACGTCGTCGGGGAAGAGAACCGCGGCTGGTACGTCGCGACAACGACCCTCGACTTCGAGCGTTCTGGCATCGGGAACGCCGTCGGAACCAAGCAGAACGTCGAAAGCCTGATCAACTGGGCGAAGGCCAACGCCAACATCCAGAGCGGACAGAGCGCGCTGAAGGTCAACCCGGCCGTGCGGCTCGAACTGACCGATCGCCTGGTCGAGGCGAACGTCGCGAAGATGCTTTCGTACCGTGTTGTGGACCTCCAGAACCGGGGCCGGGTGCCAAACTACGAAGCCTCGATGTGCAAGATGTACAGCTCCGAGCTGAACCAGAGGATCGCCCGGACCGGGATCAAGATGATTGGTCTCTACGGCGTGCTCTGGGGTGCCGATACGGCACAGGCGCCAAATCACAGCGAGTATTCGTTCCGCTACGTGCGCAGCCTTTCGGCCACCATTGCCGGCGGGACCAGCGAAATCCAGCGGAACATCATCGCTGAGCGCGGCATGGGGCTGCCGCGAGGTTAGAACCCCGCAACGGGGGCGCCGGCGCGGCGCCCCGAGACCGGTCACCCAGGGGGAGCAGATGAGTTCAGGGCCACTCGACGGCATTCGTATCCTCGACTTCACGCAGATCATCGCCGGGCCGCTCGGCTGCATGCTGCTCTCCGACCTCGGCGCGGAGGTCATCAAGGTTGAGCCGCTTGAGGGCGAACCGTGGCGGCTCACCAGCCAGTTCATGCCGAACGAGTCGAAGGCCTACCAGTCCCTCAATCGCGGGAAGCAGTCCATCGCGATGGACCTCACGAACCCGACCTGCCAGGAGGCGATCCACCGCCTCGTCCGCACCTGCGACGTGGTGGTCATCAACGCCCGCCCCGACGTCGCCGAACGGCTGCGGATCGACTACGAAACGCTCAAGAAGGAACGCCCCGACCTGGTCTACCTGGACAGCACCGCCTTCGGGCGGCAGGGACCGTGGGCGCACCGGCCGGGGTACGACATTGTGGCGCAGGCCGCCTCGGGCCTACTCATGGTCCGGGGCTACCTCGATGAGGACGGCTACCCGGCGCTGAGCGGACCGACGGCTCCCGCCGATTTCACGACCGGGTACGCGATCGCCTGGGGCGTCTGCGCGGCACTGTTCCACCGGCAGCGAACGGGCCGGGGGCAGATGGTAGAGACGTCCCTCCTCATCAACGCGCTCACTGTACAGACAGGCGCCTTCATGTCGCTCCCGGTAGCCGACGCTGACCGGCGCGAGTCGTTCCTCAACGACCTCCGGGACTCGCGGGCCGCCGGCGAACCATTCGACAAGTTCGTC
>DATCGT010000048.1:0-5201 GCA_036508775.1 Tepidiformaceae bacterium
AACCGACACGGTGAGCACGTAGTCGATCAGAAGCGCGGCAGCCGCAATCAGTCCAGCGCCGATACCAAGATTATCGTGGGCGACGATGTAGGAACCGCCACCGCTGGGGTAGGCGCGCACCGTCTGCCGGTAGCTCGCGACGACGATGGCGAGAAGTGCGGCGATCGCAATGGCGATGGGCAAAGAGAACTTGATCGCGCCGGAGCCGGCCAGGATAAGGACGAACAGGATCTCCTGAGGGGCGTACGCGACCGAGGAGAGCGCATCCGACGAGAACACGGCGAGTGCTTTGATCTTCGTGAGGCGCTCGTTCTCAAGACGGCCACTGACGAGAGTTGTCCCGAAGAGGAAGTCGCGCACCGCGAGCCAGCGAGCCTTCAGGCCGGTGCGGCGCTCGGCGTATTCAGTTGCTTCGAAATGGCCACGCCCGGTCTGGACGATGCCCGCGCGCGGAAGCTCGACACGATAGCGCGAGACACGTCCATGACTGTCGAGCGCTCCGCGCGGACCAGGGCGCTGGCCGGGTTCTGACACAGTGCGGGCCTACTCTCTGCTTACCAGTTTCAGAAGGCTGCATGCGCCGCCTGGCACCCAGCACGAAATCGTCACGATAACCTATCACGCATTATGACCGGACATCCCCCTAAGGGTCTCGTCGATCGGAAAGGGCCCGGGGATTGCGAATGATCATGGTGAGAAGGAAAAGCCCCGGGCGGAGGATTCCGCCCGGGGCTCTGAGAGTGCCACGAAGGTTCTAATAGTCCTCTGGCGGAGGGGGTGGCGCCGCTGCCGGCTGCGGGATCTCGGCGACCAGCGTCTCCGTGGTAAGAACGAGGCCCGCGATGCTGATCGCATTCTCGAGGGCCGAGCGGCTGACCTTCACCGGGTCAACGATGCCGAGTTCGAACATGTCGCCCCAGCGGTCGTGGTCGGCGTCCCAGCCGTGGTTGAGGTTCGTGAGCTTCTTGATCTTGTCGACGATGACCGCACCTTCGAGGCCGGCATTTTCGGCGATGATCCAGGCGGGCTCTTCGAGCGCCTGCATGACGAGGCCAACGCCCAGCTTCTCGTCCTCTTCCTTCAGCTTCTTCGAGAGAGCGGAGAGCGCCTTCTGGGTCCGAATGAGGGCGACGCCACCGCCGGCGACGACGCCTTCATCGACGGCGGCGCGGGTCGCGCTGAGAGCGTCCTCGACGCGTGACTTCTTCTCTTTAAGTTCGACCTCGGTGGCGGCTCCGACCTTGATGACGGCAACGCCACCGGCAAGCTTGGCCAGGCGCTCCTGCAGCTTCTCACGATCGAAGTCGCTCACGGCATCGTCGACCTGTGCCTTGATCTGCTTGATGCGGGCCTGGATCGCCTCGTCCGTGCCGAAGCCATCGATGATGGTCGTGTCGTCCTTGTTGGCGACGACGCGGCGCGCTCGCCCGAGATCGGCGACTGTCGCCGTATCGAGCTTGAGGCCGATGTCCTCGGTGATGAGCGTGCCACCGGTGAGCATGGCGATGTCTTCGAGCATTGCCTTGCGGCGGTCGCCGAAGCTCGGGGCCTTCACGGCGAGGATGTTGATCGTGCCGCGCAGCTTGTTCACTACAAGAGTGGCCAGTGCTTCGCCATCGACATCCTCAGCGATAATCACGATGTCCTTGGTGACCTGCATCACCTTTTCGAGGAGCGGCAGGATGTCCTGGACGGCCGAGATCTTCGAGTCAGTAATGATGATGTAGGGGTTGTCGATCGCCGCTTCCATGCGGTCGGTATTCGTGACGAAGTAGGCAGAAACGAACCCACGGTCGAGCTGGAGTCCGTCGACGAATTCCGTCTCGAACTTCACGCCGCGGGATTCCTCGACCGTAATGACGCCGTCCTTGCCCACCTTCTCCATGACATCGGCAATCAGGTTGCCGATCTCCGCGTCGTTCGCGGAGATGGAGGCGACGTGGGCGATCTGCTCCTTGGTGAGCACCGGCCGAGACTGGGCACGGAGGTCGGCAACCGCCGCGATGAGCGCCTGGTCGACGCCTCGCTTGACTGCCATCGGGTTCGCGCCAGAGGTCACAATCTTGATGCCGCCGCGGACGATCGCCTGGGCGAGGACGGTGGCGGTAGTGGTCCCATCGCCTGCGACATCGTTGGTCTTCGTCGCAACCTGCTTGGCGAGTTGGGCACCCATGTTCTCGAAGGGATCTTCGAGCTCAATCTCACGAGCGACGGTTACGCCGTCCTTGGTGATGCTGGGGGCACCGTACTTCTTGTCGAGGACGACGTTGCGGCCGCGGGGCCCCAACGTAACCTTGACCGCATCGGCGAGGGCATCGACGCCGTTTTTGAGGGACCGGCGGGCGGACTCATCGAAGAGCAGCTGCTTGGCAACCATCTGGTTCTCCTGTGTTGGGCCGGCCGGCAGGTTTCGGCACGAAACCGCCCGGACAGTCAGTCCGGGCGACGACCGGCGCGGGTGACGACTTAGACGACGAGCCTGGCGAGAACTTCGCGCTCGTTGAGAACGATGTAGTCCTCACCGTCGAGCTTGATCTCGGTGCCGGTGTACTTGGCATAGAGGATGCGGTCGCCGACGGAGACGTCCACCGGGATGCGCTTGCCGTTGTCGTCGAGGTGGCCTGGGCCGACCGCGACAACTTCGCCCTGCTGCGGCTTTTCCTTCGCCGTATCAGGGATCACGAGGCCGCTGGCCGTCACTTCGTCGAGCTTGAGGGGCGTGATGACGATGCGATCGGCGAGAGGGACGAGCTTGGTCTTGGTCTTAGCTGCGGATTTAGAAGCCATAAGAAGGTTCCTCCAGGAACGATATTGAGATCCGGGCAGACGAGGATGTTAGCACTCTCATCAGGTGAGTGCTAGTCCCGTGAACGGCCGTTAGCTGCGCTTCGCCGCGACTCCGCCGGACTTCGGCTTCGGCGAGGGTGCCGGGGACGGGGAGGACGTCTCGAGACGGACGATGCCATTCCGGATCGCGTAGCGGACAAGGTCCGACTGAGTATGAGCGTTCAGCTTCTTGTTGAGGTGGTAGCGGTGCACTTCAACCGTCTTCATGCTGAGTCCGAGCTCTCCAACGATGTCCTGGCTGCTGTAGCCCTCGGCAATGAGCTGGAGGATCTCGCGTTCACGCGGCGTGAGGAGTTCGTGCTTCGCCGCGGGTGCCTTCGCAGCCTCTTTCAGGATCTGCGGCAGCTTGAAGCGCTCCGCGATGGAGTGCGAGAAGTAGCTCCGGCCGCCGTAGACGGTCTTGATCGCCTCGATCAGTTCGGTGATATCCGCAGTCTTGGCGAAGTACCCGCTTGCCCCGGCGCGCACAGCCTCGCGCAGCTGCTCTTCATCGACGAAGCCGCTCAGGAGGATGATCTTCAACTCCGGGCACTTCTGCAGGAACTGTCGGGTCGCGTCGATGCCGTTCAGCGATGGCATGACGGAGTCCATGAGCACGACGTCGGCATTGAGCGCCTTGAGGCCTTTGAGTGCCACGCGGGCGTTATCGAAGTCACCGGCGACCTCGATGTCTGGCTGAATTTCCAGCAATGAACGGAGGGCCTGCCTGACAACATCGTGGTCATCAACGAGGAGCACCCGAATTGTCCGCGCGTCGGGGATATCGACGGACTCATCGATGGAGACGGCCTCAGGAGGCGCGTCGGGCGGTTCGACCCCGATCCGGCGAAGCACAGATTCGAGCTTCTCGGCGGAGAAGGGCTTCTGGATGAGCCCGGCAATGCGCCGCTTGACGTCGTCGTCGATCTGGGAATCGGCGGCATAGCCAGTACAGACAATCACCGGCAGATCGGAGCGGATGGCACTGATCTGCCGGTACGTCTCGCCGCCGGTCATCCCGGGCATGACCAGGTCGAGCAGTACGGCCATGAAGCGCGAGGGGGCATTGCGAATTACCGCCACGGCTTCCGAACCGGACCCGACCCCGATTGCATGGAAGCCAAGTTCGGCCAGCGTGGCCGTCAGCGAGCGGCGGACGAGTTCGTCATCGTCGACCACGAGTATTGCGGGCAGCTGCGTGTCATCTTCGACGGCTGAGGGCGCCCCCTCGATCACTTTGAGCCCGGGAAGGCGAATCGTGAAAGTGGAGCCGACGCCCGGGGTGGATTCGACGGTCAGTTGGCCCCTGTGCCCATGGACGATTCCGTAGCTCATTGCGAGGCCAAGCCCCGTGCCCACCCCGGTTGGCTTCGTCGTATAGAAGGGTTCGAAGATACGGAGGCGGGTCGCCTCGTCCATGCCGATGCCAGTGTCCTGGACCGAGATGAGGGCGTCGTCACCATCACGCCAGAGGCGAACGGTCAGGTTTCCGCCGTCGGGCATCGCATCACGGGCGTTCAGGACGATATTCAGAATCGCCTGTTCGAGTTGAGTGAAGTCGCTCTCCACCATGACGGGATGGTCGGGGAGGCTGGTGGTGACGGAGAGGCGTCGCTGCAGCGTCGGCGCTGCCAGTCGGAGCGTGTCGGAAATGACCGTGCGCAGGTCCACAGGGCCGATGTGGGCGAGGCCACCGCGGGCAAAGGCGAGCAGGCGCCCTGTGAAGTCTCCACCATTGCGGGCCGCCTCCTCGATCAGGAGCACCCGGTCGCGGTCCGCTTCGCTGAGCGAGGTCGAACGCTTCAGCAGACCGGCGAAGCCCATGATCGCCATCAGCAGATTGTTGAAGTCGTGGGCAATCCCGCCCGCCAGTGTGCCCAGGCTTTCCAGCTTCTGCGTCTGTCGAAGGGCGGCTTCCGAGCGTCGCCGTTCTGTGATGTTCCGGGCGACAAACGAGTACGAGGCGATCTCGCCGGAGGCGTCCCGGTGCGCCAGTGCGATGACGGCGACGGGGATCTCACCACCGTCTCGTCCCAGCATCGTCAGCTCGCTGCTCCACAGCCCCGTCCGGGCGGCCGCCGGGATCCCCTCGTTGCGAAGTGAGATCGCATCCACAGATGGGAACACGTCTTCGAGCGTGAGCGTGGAGACATCCTGATCGGCTTCGAGTGCCAGAAGGCGGCGGCCGACCTGGCTCACTTCGACGAGGCGGCCGCGCGGGTCGGCCGTGATGAGGGCATCGGTGCCCGCCTCCACAATCGACGCGAGGCGTGCCCGGGAGGCTTCGGCTCGAGCCTCTGCCTCGGAGGCTCGCTGGAAGTCGCGCATCGAGCGGTAGAACATCGCCGTCGGCAGGGCCAGTGCCGCGATGACCC
>DATCGT010000049.1:0-8187 GCA_036508775.1 Tepidiformaceae bacterium
CTGGCGGTGGGGGAGGGCAGCGCCCTGCTGCGCCACCTGGACGGCGAGGTGCGGCAGGTGCCGCTGCCGGGACTGGCCCCCGACCCGCTGGACCCGGCCAACACGCACCCGGGGTTCGTCTCCCAAGACGCCTTCTGACACTACGGTCGCCCGAGCCGCGGACGGATGAAGGTGGTCCCGACTCATCCCACGTCAGCATGTCTCGTTGCCAGTCAGGAGTCATGGGCGGTCCCAGCCGAGGTCGTGAGCCGTCTGGAACAACCACTCCCAGTCGTCCTCGGGCAGGTCGAGCTTCTCGGCGACGGCGTAGACGTGGACGTGCAGCTGCTGATCTCAGGGACCTGTTCGCCCGTGCCGAGCAGGCGCAGGCGCGTTCGACCCGCCCCTGTTGAGAACGGTCAGAAGTTCCTCGCCGACCGGGACAAGGCCGCCGGCACGCAAGCGCGGTTGAACGTCAAGTTCGGCTTGCGGCGCGCAGAGCCGGTCTTCTGCGCGGCCGTTGTCCGAATAGCGGAGCGGGCAACTCTGCTTCCGAGCTATTCGCGGCCACGGCGCCAGCGGAGCTCAACGACTAGGGCTTAGCGACACCACCAGGGAGCCAGGCAGAGCAGGTGCTGTCGAACGCTGTCGAGGTACTCGGTCTCGAATGCCGTCAGGCTTCCCATGTCGATCACCATGTTCATCTCGGTGTCTGTCGTGATCGCCGGGCGCATCCATGCCTCCCGCATGTGACCGCCGGCGACCTTTCTCAACTCGGTGATCAGCGCACGGTAGGCGGCGGCGACCTCCGAGCTCTCCAGGTCCATCCATGTCTGGTGGTAGGTCAGTTCGGCCTGGATGTCGCGCGCGACCTCTGACAACCGGGCTCGCTCCTCTGCCGGTTCGTCAGCGTTCCGACGCCGGATCGCGTACGGCAGCTCCCTGTACCTGCCGTACGCCTTGTACGCCTCGGCAAAGGCGGTGCGCTGCCGGCTGCGCTCTTCCTCGCGACTCCGGCGACGGGCGAGCCATACGTTCCAGGTCGCGACGACGGCGGCAGCCAGCAGGACACCGGCGAAACCGACCCAGGCGACGACGATCGACGGCCCCGCGGCTGCGGTGGCCGGCTCGAGGACCTTGCCCGACATCCCCGGGCTTGTCCTGCCCTAGGCACGTCCAGCACGGCCACGTCATCGCCCAATGGCAATCGGGCCCTGCGTTCGCCGGGTCATCGGAGACTACCGGGGCCACCGGTCCATCAGGGGGTGAAAACCACACCAGATCGGGCCACTGCACCTGAAGGGGCGTCCGGCACAAAGCTAGTCACGGGCGCAGGCTGGCGACCCAAACCGCAACCTGTCCCCCGGCAAGCTCCTGAGTCCTCCGTCGAGATAGGGCTGGAGCCGGCGGGCGATCTCGACCTGAGCGTGGACACGACGGCCGCGACCCGGCGCAGCAGTTCCCGGAAGGCCGGGTGGGGGGCACCTGCTGGCGCGCAGGTCTTTGTCGGCGATCTACAGGAGCAGGACGCCGGTGGTCGGTAGTGGAACCGCTGGGATCAGCGCTGGGGTACCTTCTGCCGGTCGCGGCGTCAGCCACACCACGGCCGTACGGCCGCCTCGCCCGGGGCTGACTACTACGTCGCCGCTTTCCCGAGGCCCGTCTGCTCTGCTACATGAAAAGATCCGATCATGTTCGAGCGAAAGCGCAATATCCCCCGGGCCATAGCGGGCCCCAACGCAGTGGACCAGCAGGCCGTCGAGCGGGCGGTGCGGTGGGTCCTACAGAAGGATGTAGAGCAAAGCGGGCAGTCGCTGCTCTACATGCCGGCCCGGCCAAATGTCGAGGCCGAGCCGCGGTTGCAAGCGCTTTCTCGACAGGTACAGACCGAAACCTGGAAGACCTTGAGCGGTAGCCGCTGGACCGGCGGGCCCGTCCTCGCGGCCTGGCCGGACGAGAAGCACCTGGCGCAGATCGATAGTGACGGCCGGACCAGCGCGCTCTGCCTGCTCGTCTGGAACGACCGTGACGCCGCTGGCTGGGCCGCGGCGCATCAGCCGGAGCAACTCTCTCCAGGTGCCAGCATGCCGGCGCCTGCTTCTGTTGCGGATCCGGTCGTTGGGGAGGGGTTGAAAACGCTTACCGCACTCGTCAACCACGGCAATCAGCTGGCTGGGTCCATGGATCATCGTGACGCTGTCAACGTCCTGCAGACACTGCAGGATGGCGGTCATCGCCTGGACCCCCAAGGCATCTACGCGTGGGCTCTCGCCAACGGGTGGCCGGCGAAGGGCGCCCAGCGGCTCAAGGAGCTCGCCACGGACATCGCTGGCGGGAAGCGACCCCGCGCCGTGCCAGGGGCGTTGCGGCCCGACATCTTGCAGGTTTGGCAGGACGCGACCCAGCAGTAACCAGCTATCGGACGGAGTCGAGCAGGGGCCGGCAAGAGTCCTTCTGCCGATGGGCGCATCGGGCGGCAGAGATGCGCACCCCAGGCCAAGACGCCGACGACTGCGCAGTACGGCCACACTGCCGGCGGCGTGGAAGCAGGCCGGCGGACTCTTGTCGCGGAAGACCGGCAAGCGGTCGGGAACGTCGCCGGGGTAAGCAGCCAGGGGCGGCCGGACGGTGTTGTAGCTGCCCTCGTCTGGGTCGGGGTCCAGCACGACGGTGTAGGTCCGCATGCCGGTCGTCCTCAGGGGCGGGGTTGCCGCGGGTGGACAACCCAGATGAGACGGTGCAACCGTCGGCGGTGTGTCACTTCCAGAGAATGAGCGCCGCGTCCTGGCAGCGATATCTGCTCGACTCGATGCCGATGAAGCCGCCACGTTGCCGCTGACTGTCGACGATCTGAGCGAGGAGGGGGTCGTTGCTGCCGCTGTGCGCCTCGACCGCTACGACCCGCCGGTGTGGGACAGCGTCAGTACGGAGGAGGCGCTGCACCCCGTACGGGTTATGTCGCTGACCGAGCGCGGACGACGGGAGTCAGGCGCCCGGCCAGGCGACGAGCCGACTGCACCTGCACAATCTGCGCGGTCCACCAACGGCCCCTTCATGGCTAAGGTCATCCGCGTTTTCATCGCCTCCCCGTCTGACGTCCCCGAGGAGCGCAACCGCATCACCGAAGTGATTCATCGGTGGAACGCAGACAATGCCGAGACGACAAGCACGGTGCTCCTACCGGTCAGATGGGAAACCCACGCGACGTCGGAAGCCGGCGGGCACCCGCAGGCCATCGTCAACCGGCAGATCGTCGACAGCAGCGACATGCTGATCGGTGTGTTTTGGACGCGCCTCGGTACAGCGACCCCCTCGAGCGTGAGTGGGACTGCCGAAGAGATCGAGCGAATGCTGAGCGCAGGCAAGCCCGTGAGTCTGTTCTTCTCGAACCGACCGGTTCAGCTCGACAGCGTCGATGCCGCCCAGTGGGATACCCTGAAGGCGTTTAGGGCCAGCACGCGCGACACCGCACTCTCCTTCGATTTCGCGGATCTCGTGGAGCTTGAGCGCATGGTGTCGAGCGCCCTCGTCCGCGTCGTCCGCGAGCGGTTCGACGTAGCGGCTGGCGACGGTGCCGCCAGGGTCCCCACTGCCCCACATGCTGCAGTGCGCGCCAGAACCGAGGAGCACTACAACTCGCGCGGCTCTCAGGACTGGCGGCTCGTGCTGGACAACACCGGCCTCGGCACCGCCGAGCAGGTGACTATCGAGCTCCTGCCTACTGGGGACGCCACCTCGGCATGGCAGGCACACAACGCCGACGAGCCGCTGGACTTCCTTGCATCCGGTAGTTCGGCGCGCTTACCGCTGCAGTTGCACTTTGGCAGCCCTCCTCGCTCAAACTGCGTCATTCAGTGGAGTAACGAGGACGGCTCTAAGGGCTTCCAGCAGCAGACGCTGACCCTATAGGCGGAGGCGGCGCCCCACGGCCTGCAGCGCCTTGATGACCCATCCCCACGGACGACCATGAAGACGGTTTCGGACCCACGCTCCTAGCCGCGGGCCACCGGGTGTTTCGGGTCGCCGCGGCCAAGGCGGCGGACCTGCGCCGCTTCGGCGCGCACTGGGCCTCCCGGTAATAGGAGATCGCACAGATCGCACCCGCAAATCCGAGGTGGCTGCTTGGTCGCTTGTGGACCCATCCGGCTCATGTGATGAGGTCACGGTCAGCGACGCACCTCACGCGGTGATTATTTTGGTCCGCGATGTAGAATGATCCCGAAAGGCGACCGGCGACTACCGCGTTGGGTCCGTCTAGCTCCGCGAACTGCGCCGGGCCGCCATCGCCGGAGTAGCCCGGAGAACCGGTCCCAGATACTAGCGATAGGTCGCCAGTCGACTCGCGCCAGTCGAAGATGCACGACGCGTCCAAATCATTTATCAGCAGGCCGCCGTGCACCGTTGTAAGGAAAGTGGCCCGTATATCAGTGACTATGGACTGAATCACTCCAGTACGGGCATCAACCCTGCGTATACGGCGATTAGACTCGTCGGAGACGTACAGGTCACCGTGGTCACTAACGGCGACGCCCGACGGACAATCCATGTCCGCGGCTAGGGCCGGTCCACCATCGCCAGCATAGCCACGGCGACCGCTTCCGGCTACGACCTCCGGGGCCCCGCTGCTTCGAACGATACGAATTACGCGGTGAGCCCACTGGTCACTAAAGTACAGGTCTCCTTCTGGTCCGACTGTCACTCCTAGTGGACTGGCCAGGGCCAAGCCCATTGCGTGGTCGCACTTCTCCAACGGAATCCCGCCGCCGCCAACAGCTGTGTCGATAAGACCGGTTGCAATTGTGAGGGCACGTATTCGCCGGTTTGCAAACTCTGCGATGTAAAGAAGCCCACGCTCATTGTCCACCGTAAGCCCCTGGGGGTTCGCAAGAGCCGACATCCTGCCCGGCTCTCCCTCTCCCCCCGTCCCCGGTGACCCCGTTCCTGCGACTGTGGTCAGCAGATTAGAGAGCAAGTCCAAGCGTCGAACCACGTGTCTGACACTCTCGGTGAAGTAGAGTGCTAACTCCTGCGTCTTGGAGTACTGCACGGCGAGTGCCGTTGGCGATGTGACTTGAGCCTCAACCGCTGGTCCGCCATCCCCCTTAACTCCTCGGACCCCAGTGCCCGCGGCCGTCCAGACGACTAGCCGGCGGCTACTTACCTTCATATCCCCCCACCCTCGCTCAGCGTTTGGCTCTTCCGCGCACGGCCAACAAGCCGAGTCCCAGGAGCAAAGGCCCTGCTACCTTTATCAACAGTGCGACGGCGCGACCGAAAGGGCTTAGGCCAACGCTCGTTGTTCGAAGAAGAGAAGCCTCCAAGACTGCAGTCGTCGCACTCGACAAGCGTGGGATCAGAGCGTCTCTACCACGAGTAACGCTCGTGACAACGAGAAGGCGCTGTTGATCGATCAGCGCAAGGCCACTCGATTCGCCGACAATCACCGTGTTTGTGCGACTGAGCCCTTGGAACCCGATCAGGACGACGGCGATGGCCAAGATAGTCGTGAGAACCGCAAACGCCCGCCACGCCCTCAGACCATAGCCGGACAGCAGCCAGTAGAGCGAAAGTATTGCACTCTCTCCCGTCGACGCGCGCTTAGGCGTCTTGGTGTTCCCGCGGAGTCGCTGAGTCTTGCTCCAGATTGTCCACCGAGGCCGAGCTTGTATTCGGCGCATCTCCATCTCGCCGTAGTAGAAGTCTGGCGGCGCCAGGCTCGTCCCCCGCGCCTTCTCGCCCCCGCCTCAGGCTCCGGTAGATCTCGGCTAGCTCCGTAGGGCGAGGGGAACTGCTGCTCGCTTTGCCCACGCCATCTGGCAGGTTCCAGGAGTTACGTCTGCCGTGACGCCACGCGTGCTCTTCCGCCAATACGCCTCGTTTAGCGTGCCACCGGTTGGTAGGTGACGCCAAACGGTGCGCACCGTCGAGTTTCAGCTTGTCGAGACCAATGGCCCCTCCGAACAGACAGCTCACGAGGCTAACTTCACTGAGAGTTAAACCGGGCACGTTTGACCGTTGCAAAGAAGTCACCAAAGGCAACCGTGAACCGTCGCTTGGCCCTGAAATAACTAGTGGCTTGGGGATGTCGCATTCACGAAGTGCGCACTCATCAGCCCTGAGGTTGACAAAACCACCCTCTAGTAGACGTGATCCCGTCAGGCGAAGTGCCTTGCACTTAAGGTTCCAGTCGATCCGGTCCCGCAGAGTAGTCTCGGTAACCGCCAGGTCCCCGCTGATGTCGCAGTCCAGGCGGAATGGGCCGGCTACCTCGCAGTTCGAGAAGTCGGCGGAGACGGTGAAGGTCTGTCGCCCAGCGGTCAAGGATTGGCTAAATCTGCACCTAGCGAAGACTGCTTGGTCAAAGACCGTTTGGTTTAGTTCACAGTCACGCTCGAAGTCGCAGTCGTCGAAGCGGACGCTTGCAAACCGTGCCTCTTGGAATGACACCTTCCCGAGAGATGCAGCCTCGAAGGCCAGGCTGCTGCGCGCTCGTCCGTGGAAGGCATCCAACGTTTGCGCGCTGTCGAAGGACGTCTTCCCGAGGAAAAGGGTTCGCCTAAAGGAGGCGGCGGCAAACATGACTCCGGCAAATACTGCAACTGCTTTGAAGACTGCGTCGTCAAAGCTCGTCACCAGAGGAGCTAGATATCCGCGGTCTGGCGCACCCAATCGTGGAACCATGTCGGCGCTGTCGAAATCTGCCTCCTGCTCGAATCGGGCCCCACGAAAGCTCCCCACCCCGCGAAAACTACAGCCTCCTGTGAACTTAGCTCCGCTGAAGAAGCGAACGTGATCAAAGCCGCCGTAGTCCCGAAACAAGGTGCCATCGAAGCGGGCGGTAGAACTGCTCGGAGTGTCTTCGCCTCCGAAAGTGGCGGACGTAAAACTTGCGGAGTCGAAAGTCGCACCACTGAAGTCGGCACCTTGTTGGAAGTCCGCACGTTGGAAGTCGGTACGACCCTCGAACACTGCGTTGCGAAAATCCGCCGCTTGACACAATGTAGCGCCGCGAAAACTCGACCCCGTCATGAATGTGACTCCAGAAAAGCGTACAGCACTTGTGAACGTGGAGGCACTGAAGTCGGCGACTACTGCACACTCCCCGCCCGAGGCGAGCGCCCCTAGAACACGGCCGAGTAGGTCGCTATCAATTGTTACACCGCGCATTAGCGACGACATCGCGTCCTGGGGGTTCTCAGCGAGGATGGCGTGCGCGGCGTTGGGGTCCGCGTGCTCTAAGCACGTCTCATCGTCGCCAAAAGCGGCTCCGATACAACCTGGGCTTGCTTGACACTTCGCCCACGTCAGGGTCTCTATCTGCATCGAGACACATTAGCGGTCATGAGCCGACGGCTGGGGGTGGCGTCCGCAAGCTTGTCGGATAGGACTTGCGTCAGGTTGTGTTGAACGCGCTCGGCTCTGGGCAACATAGGTCGGTAGGGGCGGGTAGTCAGCGGCGAGAGAACGGCGACTGCTTCCCATCCCTCAACCGCTCTGATCCGCCGCGAGTGTAGCCGCTTGCGACCGCTGCGTCGGTAGGCTGCCGGCCGGCCGTGTCTCGTAACTCCCTGGCGTGGGGCGCCGTGCAACATCGGCTAGCTGGGGATTCAGCAAGCCGCTCTCACCGAGCACGGTGGCCGTACTCTCCTGGTCGACAACGACCGCTTGCAGGGTGCGGACAAAGGCTTGTGGAATAGGGCGCCCCGCTCGCGACCGGCTAGCAATTGGGCTGTCGCGGCCCAGCACCCACGTGACGGCTCTTCGATCAGCTCGTTGCCTCGAAGCGCATCGGTTCGGCCTGTGAGCAATGGCCCACCAGACGAAGATTCATGAATCTCTTTGAGCCAAGCCGATTCAGCAGGAAGACCAGCAATCGAATACCTGGTCGATCTCGGCGCGCAGTCGATCGGCGGGTGATACTCGTGCGGACACGGGCGTGACACGGGCGTAGGTCCGTGGATAGTGCCCGTACATGGACAAGGCTCGCGCCCAACGTCTGGTCCGGCTGCTCGTGGGCATGACCGTCGTCACTGGCCTGGTGGACGCGGTGAGCTACCTGGCCCTCGACCGCGTCTTCGTGGCGAACATGACCGGCAACGTCGTCTTCCTTGGCTTCGCCTGGGCCGGCGACGCCAGCCTGTCCGCCGCGGCCTCCCTGCTTGCACTGGCGGCCTTCCTGCTCGGCGCCCTGGCCGGGGGTGAGCTCGC